>JBBSAR010000061.1:0-14301 GCA_038252125.1 Desulfatiglandales bacterium | reverse complement strand
TCCCAGAAGCCTGGTTTTGAAAGCCATTCATCTTGTTCTGGATGATCTCAGGACGGGAATCAAGAATGGGCAAGTGGCGGAAGACGGGGCGATCCCGGAGATGGAGACGGTCGCTTTGCGTGTGGTAAAAAGGCTTGAAATAGTAGCGATGCCGAGTCTGCGGCACTGTGTGAATGCCACCGGCGTTATTGTGCATACCAACCTGGGACGCTCCAAACTTACAGAAAATGCTCTGGAAAGGTTACGATCCATCGGGGGCGGATACAGCAATCTGGAGTATGATCTTGCGGAAGGAAAAAGGGGAAGCCGTTTTGTGCACGTGGAGGAGATTCTTAAGGAACTAACCGGTGCGGAAGCCGCCATGGTGGTCAACAACAATGCCGCGGCCGTGCTCATTGCCCTTGAAACCCTGGCCAAGGGAAGGGAAGTGGTGGTATCCCGCGGTCAATTGGTTGAGATAGGGGGATCGTTTCGCATTCCGGATGTCATGGCCAAAAGCGGGGCGAAGATGATAGAAGTGGGAACGACCAACAAAACGCACCTGCGGGATTATGAGGATGCCATAGGCCCCGATACCGCCCTGCTCCTCAAAGTGCATACGAGCAATTACCAGGTGGTTGGCTTTACCGAGGAAGTTCCTCTCGAAACACTCGTAGAGCTGGGAGCCCGGCGTGGGATTCCGGTTATGGAGGATCTTGGAAGCGGTTGTCTGGTGGACTTTTCCGCCTACGGACTGATCAAAGAACCGACGGTTCAGGAAACTCTTGAACGGGGAGTCGGGCTCGTCACCTTCAGCGGCGACAAGTTGTTGGGAGGTCCTCAGGCGGGAATTATTTTGGGCCGGGCCGAACTGGTGGATCTTATCAAGAAAAACCAGCTTGCCAGGGCGCTGAGAATTGACAAGCTGACCCTCGTGGCATTGGAAGAAACATTGAAACTCTACAGGGACCGAGAAACCGTAGCTCAAACCATTCCCACTCTTCGGATGATAAGCCAACCCTACACTTCCATCAGGAAAAAGGCGAACCGGCTGTTCAGACTGGTTAAGGGGGTGGAAACGGATTGTTACGCCATAGAGCTTGTGGATGGTTTCTCAAAGGTCGGTGGAGGCGCCCTCCCTCTTCAGGAGTTGCCCAGCAGGCTGTTGTCCCTGGTCCCGAAACGGCTGTCTCCACAGGATATGGAAAGGCGGCTCCGTTCGTATTCTCCGCCAATTATCGGAAGACTTGAGAAAGAACGATTTCTGCTTGATTTGAGAACCATCCAGGAAGAAGAGATGAAGATCGTTGCCGGGGCACTCAGGGATCTGGCATTCGAGAACACCGGGGAAAAGGAGAACTGACCTTGCAGAGCATAATCGACGCGATCCTGAAAGACAGTGTGAAAACCAAGGAAGATTTTATTCGTGAAAACGGGGACGGGATTATCGCCTTATCGGGAAAGATTGCTTCGGCCTTTCTCAAAGACAAAAAGCTCCTCATATGCGGAAATGGAGGAAGCGCCGCGGATGCCCAGCACATGGCCGCCGAGTTCGTAAACAGGTTTGAACTGGAGAGGCCTCCTCTGCCCGCCCTGGCTTTGACAACCGATACGTCAGTGATTACAAGTATCGGCAATGATTATTCCTTTGAGGAAATCTTTTCAAAGCAGGTAAAGGCTCTTGGTGTGGAAGGGGATATTCTGCTGGTCATCACCACAAGCGGAAATTCAGGAAATATACTTATGGCTGTGGAGGCTGCCCGGGATCTGGGTCTGTTTACCGTAGGCCTGCTGGGAAAAGACGGGGGTAAAGTGCGAAACGCAGTGCATATGTCTCTGGTCGTCCGGCATGAAGTGACTGCTCGCGTACAAGAAACCCACCTCCTGGTGGAACACCTCGTTTGCAGGCTTGTGGATTACATCCTTTTCCAGAAACATCTTGAAACCGGAGCCGGCGAAGCCGTTTAAAATGAAACGGAAACACCGTTTTTAAGGAGTCCATGAAACACATTACGCCCATAGCGCTGGACCGGGTGAATTCTTACCCCTTGAAGGAAAGAGAAAGCAAGGTCAATCTCGATGATTTCGCCCACCCCTGGATACCCGAGGGATCCCTGGAACAATGGCTGAAATCGCTTCCCGGCATTCTTGCGGCAAAAGATTTGCTGGAAATCAGAGATCGTATGGTGGAGATCGTCTCAGAGGGAAAAACGGTTCTTCTGGCCATGGGGGCGCATGGAATTAAGGTGGGATTGAACCCGGTCATCATCAATCTGATGGAGCGAGGAATCTTCCGGGGAATAGCCATGAACGGCGCCTGCATTATCCACGATGCGGAACTGGCCATGGCGGGGTCCACCTCGGAAGATGTTGCGGCTTCCCTTGGCAGGGGACGGTTTGGCATGGCTGAAGAGACGGGTAGATTTTTGAATGATGCCATCATCGACGGAGCAAAAAGAGGACTCGGATTGGGGGAGTCGATTGGAGAGATGCTGGTTCGAGAAGCCTTTCCTTTTAATCGGTACAGCCTTCTTGCCCGGGCGTGGGAACTGGAAATCCCCGTTACGGTGCATGTGGCCATCGGTACCGATATTATCCACTTTCATCCCAATGCGGATGGCGCGGCCATCGGGAAAACCTCACACCTGGATTTTCGGATTTTTTCCAGCCTTGTAACAACTCTGGAAGGAGGCATGCTGATCAATCTCGGCTCCGCCGTTATTCTTCCTGAAGTGTTTCTAAAGGCCCTGAGCCTGGCAAGGAATCTCGGCCACAAAATTACCGATTTGACAACCGTAAACATGGATTTTATTCAGCATTACCGTCCCATGACCAATGTGGTTCGTCGGCCCACCCTCGAAGGGGGAAAAGGATACAGTCTGGTGGGACACCACGAGTTGATGTTTCCCCTGCTGGCGGCAGCGGTCATCGAGGGGTTGCATGCTTTGAAATGACGAGGAAAGAATATGCCTATTTATGAATTTAAATGTCCTGACTGCAATGAAGAATTTGAAACACTGGTCTTCCGGAGCGACGAACAGGTAGCCTGCCCCAAATGTGACTGCAACAAGGTGAAGAGGTTGATGTCTGCGTGCGGGCATAAAAGCAGCGGCGGCTCTGTCCGTTCCGCGGGATCATCCGGATGCTCCACATGCTCCAGTGGCAACTGCAGTAGTTGTCACTGATATTTCGGGAAGCACCAGGGCGTACTGAAACCCTGGCGCCCTTCCATGAGAGGAGGCACTGTTTTGTTTCGAATCGGATTTGGCTACGATGTACACCGCCTCATAGCAGATCGGCCCCTGATCCTCGGCGGTGTGCATGTGCCCCACCCCTTCGGGCTCGACGGGCATTCCGATGCCGATGTGCTCATCCATGCGATAATGGATGCGGTAGTCGGCGCTTTGGGCAAAGGGGATATCGGGCAGCACTTTCCGGACACGGATCCCGAATACAAGGGAATATCCAGCCTGATCTTGTTGAAAGCCGTGGTGGATCTTGCCAGGGCGGACGGATTCCAGCTGAATAACCTGGATGTCACCGTGGTCGCTCAAGTTCCCAGACTGGCGCCGCATTTGCTCGAAATGCGGGGAAATCTGGCAAAAGTTTTCGATACGCAGGTGGAAAGGGTTAATATCAAGGCAACCACGAGTGAAGGTCTGGGTTTCTGTGGGAAAAGGGAAGGGATGGAAGCCTTTGCGGTGGCAAGCCTTATTCACAAGGAGGGTTTACGTGGCACTCAGACTATACGATACGGCAACCCATGAGAAACAATTATTCCAACCCCTTGAAGAAGGCAAGGTGGGAATCTATGTATGCGGCGTCACGGTGTATGATCTCTGTCATATCGGCCATGCCAGGTCGACCATCGTTTTCGATGTTCTCACGAGATATCTGAGGGCAAGGGGATTTCAAGTGACGTATGTTCGAAATTTCACCGACGTGGATGACAAGATTATTGAGAGAGCCCGGCTTCTGAACAAGAATACCACTGAACTGGCGCAGGAATTCATCGATGCCTTTTACGAAGATATGGATCGTTTGGGCGTGCTGCATGCGGATGTGGAACCAAGGGCTACGGAGCACGTGGATGGGATGATTGAGATGATCAAAACCCTCATCGACCGCGGCCATGCCTATGTGGAAGGAACCGACGTTTATTTCTCCGTGACATCTTTTAAAGATTACGGTGGGCTCTCGGGAAGAAAACTGGAGGATATGCGGGCGGGCAGTCGCATTGCGGTGGATGACCGGAAAAGGAATCCCATGGATTTTGTTCTATGGAAGAGCGCCAAGGAAGGGGAACCCGAATGGCCCAGTCCCTGGGGGCCGGGAAGGCCGGGATGGCACCTGGAATGCTCCGTCATGAGCAATCGGTATCTTGGAAAAACCTTTGATATCCATGGAGGAGGGCGAGATCTCCTGTTTCCACACCATGAAAACGAAAGGGCGCAATCGATCTGCGCCAATGGAGGCGGTTTTGCCAGAAACTGGGTCCATAACGGCTTTGTAACGGTAGAATCGGAAAAGATGTCGAAATCGCTGGGTAATTTTCTGACCATCCGGGATGCTCTCAAGGAGTATCACCCGGAAGTATTGCGGCTTTTTCTGATCTCCAAACAGTATAGAACCCCCCTTGATTTTTCAAAAAGCGATGTGCTGGGTCTGCAGTCCGGTCTGGTGCGTATCTACCGGACCTTGCAAAGACTCGAAGAAATTGCGGGGACTTATGCGGAAACGTCATACCAAATAACCGAGGCGCCCTTCGCTGAGAAATTTCCCGGGGACTCCTTTTTGGGCAGATTTGTGGAGATAATGGATGATGATCTTAATACCTCCGGCGCCATCGGCCTTGTTTTTGAAAAAGTGAGGGATATGAACAGGGTCATGGACGGCATACAGGGCGATGGCGATGAGGAAACCCTTCACAGTCTTCGGGATGATCGGCATCAGCTGCATCTTATCGGCCGTACACTTGGACTGTTTCAGGAAAAGTCGGAAGAGTTTTTTGATCAGGTTTCGGAAGGTTCCGACCGGATTGACCACGTAAAGATTGAAGAACTGGTGGAAGAAAGAACCGTGGCAAGAGGCCGCAAAGACTGGGTTCGATCCGATGAAATCCGCGATCAGCTGAAAGAAATGGGGGTCATTCTGGAAGACGGACCGAAGGGGACCTCGTGGAGGCTTGATGTTTGAAATCCGATCCACTCTCAGTCCATGCGGAGATCAGCCGAATGCCATCTCGGATCTGGTAGATGGGCTGAAAAAGGGGCTGGACAAGCAGGTCCTTCTCGGAGTCACCGGGTCCGGAAAGACTTTTACCGTTGCCCGGGTCATTGCCCAGGTCCAGAGGCCGGCCTTGGTCATTGCCCCCAACAAAACACTTGCGGGACAACTCTACGGGGAGATGAAAAGGCTGTTTCCCGATAATGCGGTGGAGTATTTTGTCAGTTACTACGATTACTACCAGCCGGAGGCCTACATCGCCCAGTCCGATACCTACATCCAGAAAGATTCCCACATCAACGAACAGATAGACAAGCTGCGGCATGCGGCCACCCGGTCCCTCCTGGATCGGGATGACGTAATTATTGTGGCAAGCGTATCGTGCATTTACGGGTTGGGATCTCCGGAGGCCTACCACGATATGCTCATCTATATCGAAAGGGAGGCCGTCCTTTCCAGAGACGATGTGGTTCGAAAACTAATTGAAATCCATTATGAACGGGGAGAAATGGATTTTTATCGGGGGCGATTTCGCGTGCGGGGCGATGTTTTGGATATCTATCCGGTCCATGAAGAAGATCGGGCCGTGCGAATCAACTTCTTCGGCGACGAAGTGGAATCGATCCAGGAAATAGATCCTCTCACGGGCAAGTCCATTTCCAATCTGAAGCGGATCACCATCTACCCCGCCACCCATTATGTCACTTCCGTGGGCGTAAGAGAAAGGGCGGTTCAGCAGATCAAAATCGAATTAAAAGAGCAGGTAGATTTTTTTCATCGGGAAGGCAAACTGATTGAAGCCCAGCGCATAGAGGAAAGAACCCGATTCGATCTGGAAATGATGGTGGAAATGGGCTATTGCCATGGAATAGAAAACTATTCGAGGCACCTGACCGGTAGAAATCCGGGAGAACCGCCGCCCACCCTTCTGGATTATTTTCCAAAGGATTTCATTGTTATCATCGACGAAAGCCACATCACGGTTCCCCAACTCAACGGCATGTACAGGGGAGACCGGTCAAGGAAAGAGACGCTCGTGAAATACGGGTTCCGCCTTCCCTCCGCCGTGGATAACCGGCCTCTCACTTTTGAAGAGTTCGACGCCCGCGTGACCCAGGTCATTTTTGTTTCGGCCACGCCCGGTCCTTACGAACTTGAGAAAAGCAGGATGACCACGGAACAGATTATCCGGCCGACGGGACTGGTGGATCCGGTTATTCACGTGAGACCGGCCACGAACCAGGTGGATGATCTGCTTGGATTGATCAGAGAACGTACGGAGAAAGGGGAAAGGACCCTGGTCACTACGCTTACCAAGCGCATGGCGGAAGATCTGACCGAATACTATTCCGAATTGGGCATTAAAGTAGCCTATATGCACTCCGATATCAAAACCATTGAGAGGATGGAGATTATCCGGGATCTGAGGCTGGGGATATATGATACCCTGGTGGGAATCAACCTCCTCAGAGAAGGCCTGGACTTGCCGGAGGTTTCTCTCGTAGCGATTCTGGATGCGGACAAGGAGGGGTTCCTCCGTTCCGAGCGGTCCCTCATCCAGACCTGCGGGAGGGCCGCCAGAAACATCAATGGCACGGTTATTCTGTATGCGGACCAGATGACCGGATCCATGGAAAGGGCGATGAAAGAGAGCGGACGCCGCCGAGACATTCAGTTGGCCTACAACCAGGAGCACGGGATTACACCCCGAACCATCAGGAGAGATATCGACCATATTCTGGAATCTGACTATGAAGCTGATTATGTCACGGTTCCCCTGATTTCCGAAGAGGACGCGGAATACATGAAAAGCGGAAACCTGTCGCAAATCATCGAAGAACTTGCAAAAAAGATGATGGAAGCCGCTTCAAGACTGGAGTTTGAAGAAGCCGCTGTATTCAGGGACAGGATAAAAAGTTTGGAGAACCAGCAATTGGAGATGCTCGGAGGCTCTTGATGAAACCCATACCACAAAAACAAAAGAGACCTTTACGTCCCAAAGGCCGGGGTGGAAAAAGGATCGGGAAAAAATGGGAAAAACCGGTTCAAGAGGGGGCTTCCTGCTTTATTCCGGGTTTTCATGGGGTAAAGGAGGCCCTATTGCAGGGTGGAGCAAGGATTCAGAAGATCCTGATCGCGGAAGGGAAAGCTTCGGGAAGGGCGGAAGAGATCATCAGGCTTGCTGAAAGAGCTCATGTACCGGTTATTTTCATGGAAAGGACGGAGATGGAAGCACTCCTTCCGGGCCTAGTTCACCAGGGATTCGCGGCACTGTCCGAGGAGTTTGCCTATACCGACCTTCCCCTCTTGGCGGGAATTTCCCTTCGGCCGGAAGGAAACAAACTTCTCCTGGCTGCCGACCACATTACCGATGAGGGAAATCTGGGCGCCCTTATGAGGACGGCCCTGTTTTTTGGAGCGGACGGCTTTATCATACCGAAAGACCGGGCCGCGGGGATCGGGCTGGGAACCATGAAGAGATCTTCAGGCGCTCAAATACATCTACCGGTATCCAAAGTGGTGAACATGGGAAGAGCGCTGGATTTTCTAAAAGACAAAGACTTCTGGATTGTGGGCGCCGCGGAAGACGGCCCTGTTTCCGTGTACGACTTTGACTGGAACCGGAAACTTGTCCTTGTCCTCGGCAACGAACAGAGCGGATTGAGTCCTACCGTTCTGAAGCGCTGCCATGAGGTAGTCAATATCCCCTCCTCGGGCAGCATGGCCTCTCTGAACGTATCCGTGGCCGGAGGGGTGCTCCTCTCCGAAATTTGGAGACAGAGGAACCTTCTTCCTGTCTCCGTCAACGCGTAATCGTAGAGATAAAGCATCCCCCACCATCATCATCAGCCTTTTCGGTTATCTGAACGATGCACGTGTCGGTGGACTGGGCGCCGCCGTTGTCGGTGACCGTCAACATAAAGGTAAGGGATCCTGTGCCGGCAGGCGCCGTAAAGGTGGGATTTACTGCAGCGGCGTCCGATAAAGCAACCGAGGTTCCGTCGCTCTGGGTCCATTGGTACAGGGGAATGCCATAATCAGGGTCTACGGATGCGGAACCATTTAACGTACCCGTGCTTCCCTGTTTTACCGTCTGGTCGCTCCCAGCGTTGGCGGTGGGTCCCTGATTGGAATTGTTTCGCCCCACATGCCGAACATCGTGCCTGAAAAGGGGCCAGGAGGAAACCGCAATCCTGTCTGCCTTGGTTTCCACGGCATACAGAGAGCCGTTGCTGCACCCTATATAGAGAGTCCCCCCAAAACCGATGACAGGAGAGGAGGGACCGGCTGTATTTCCCAGATTAAAAGACCATTTTGTCGTTCCATCACTGGAATTAATCGCGTACAGAGTCCTGTCGTTTGACCCCGCGTACAGAACCCCATCCATTCCAAGAACCGGAGAAGAAAGGACGGGGCCCGACGTTGAAAATTCCCAACGCTTGGTGCCGTCGGACTTGATGCAATATACCTTTCCATCTTCCGAACCTACATACAGACTGGAATCAGGTCCGATGACAATGGAAGAAGAAATGCTCCCACCGGTTTGGAAGTCCCATTTTTTGGTGCCGTCGGCATTGATGGCATAGACTCTCCCATCGAAAGATCCCACGTAGATCAGGCCGTTGGATCCGATGGCCGGGGATGAGCGGATCATGTCGCCTGTCTCAAATATCCATTTCCTGGCACCATCGGAGTTAATGGCGTATAGTCTTCCATCGTCCGATCCCACATAGATGGCGCCGTCATTGCTGACGGCCGGGGATGAGCGAACCCTGTCCTCCGTTGGGAAGAACCATTTCCTGCTCCCGTCCGGATTGATGGCATACAGGATTGCATCATCAGACCCTACATAAATAACGCCCTTGGAATCTATGGCGGGAGAGGAATAGATCTGTCCTGTTGTGCCGAACTCCCAGGCTTTTGTTCCATCCGGGTTGATGGCATACAGTTTATAGTCATAGGCCCCCACATAAAGGACCCCTTCAGAACTGATGGCGGGGGATGACTGAACGAGGTTTCCCGTCTGAAATGCCCACTTCTCACTCCCGTCGGGATTGATGGCGTACAGGTACCTGTCGTCGGATCCCACATAGATGGCGCCGTCATCGCCGATAGCCGGCGATGAAAGGATCGAACCTCCGGTTTGGAATTGCCATTTTCCATCCCCTTCAGCGGCTTGCGAAATGAAAGGGGAGAAAGAAAATACAAGAGCGGAAAGGATCACTGTATAAAAAGATCCAGACAAAAAACATCCTACCATAACCCAGCCTCCTTATAAACATGGCCTTAGAATATTGTGATTAGATTGGACAGTAACAATTCAACCCTGATTCCGTCAACAAAATAGAAGAGAGATGGTATAGATGGCCAAGTTGCCCAGGATATGAATGGAAAGGGGAACCATGAGGGTTCCCTCTATTTCATAGGCAATGGCAAAGAGAAGACCGCCCGTGATCGGTATCACGGGGATGGCGGGCAGCGCCGGATGGGCAATCACAAAAAGGAAGGTGGTGGAAAGGATGGCTGTAACCTTTCCCCAGCGCCTGAAAAATCCGTACAAAATCCCTCTGAAAAAAAGTTCTTCAGCAATGGGGCTTATCAGGCCTCCCACGAGAAAAAGGAGGAGAACGGCTTCTAAATCGGATGGCATGGGAATTTGCACTCCTTCCAACAGACGGATGCCCATGGCCTGAAACAAAACAAATCCGAAAGCGGCCACGATTCCAAAGCCGGCCGACCAGAAAATCCCCCGCCTGGTCCCCCGGGCAATCCTTCCTTTTTCCAACCCGATCGGGGAAAGTCCCTTTTCAGTGGTCATAACCAAAAGGACAAGTGACGCTGCTTCCAAAAGACGCACGGCTCCCAGCAACATCATAGTGTTTTGAAGGCCCGCAAAAACCAACGCTTTCGCCGCTGTTTCCAAGATAAACACAACCACAAGAGATAGAATAATGGTTTTTAAATGTATGGTGATTTTTTCACGCTCCAACCGATTCCCCTTATGCCCGACTATTTTCCCATATTGCTCATTCTTCAGGAATTTGATAGAATGCCGTTCACGTTGTTTCAAAAGACCATGGGGAGAAAACATCTATGTTCCACAGACAGAAAGATATGTCCGAACGCCGATCCACAAACGGCGGATTTACACTTATTGAATTGATGGTGGTCATCGTCATCCTTGGGATTTTAGCAGGGCTCATTATTCCGAGAATCATGGGCAGGCCCGAGGAAGCCAGACAGATGAAGGCGAAGGTGCAGATGGAGAGCATTGAAACCGCCTTAAGGCTCTACAAGCTGGACAATGGGGATTATCCCACCACCGAGCAAGGCCTTCAGGCTCTCGTGGAACCACCCACTGTTGGAGAGCTTCCGAGAGCCTGGAGGCAAGGCGGCTATCTGGAAAAAGGGAAGATGCCTAAAGATCCCTGGGAAAATGATTATATCTACCTTTGTCCCGGTCTCCACGGGGATTTCGACCTGATCTCATACGGCGCGGACGGCCAGCCAGGGGGTGAGGGCAAAAATGCCGACATTAACAGCTGGGAACTGGAATAAGAAAGACTATTGGGCGGCGGTGAAAACTGCAGCGCAATAACCGACAACCCACCTGCCGCGGCCCTCAGGAAAATCATCTCCACTGTTGCGATAATACAGGACGGTTCCCTTTGTACAGCCCTTTAATGCCGCATATTTCATGGCGGTCACCACCGGCGCCAGACCGCAGAATACCTGTCTTGAATAGCTCCAGTCTTTCTCAATCTCCGAATAATTCATGGAGGCCACATTCTCAAGGGTGGCCTTGTCCGTCTTCTTCACCAATTCGTAATCGGCATCATGGAGCATGTCCGTACTGGCAACCACCAGGATATTTTTCTTTTTTGAAAGCCCTTCAAGGGCGGCCACAAGATCATCCACCGTCCTGCTGTCGTGATCTCCGAAGATTCCCACTACGATTTTGGCTCCCGGCAAGGCTGCCTGAACGAACGGGATCTCGTTTTCAGCAGAATGTTCTCCGGCATGAGGGGCATAATCGGCAAAAATTCTTGAACTATCGGCTGTCAGCTCTTTCAAGGCTTCTTTGTCGATTTCCACCTCTCCCAACGGGGTCCTGACCGCATCGCCATCCATCAGGGCAACCCCTTTAAATCCTTCCCTGTGACTCAATCCCAAAATCACCACAGTCTCCGGACGATGGCCGGCGGCGGCATTCTCCATGATAGCGCGAAAGGTATAACCGGCCACTTTTCCCGAATATACATACCCTGCATGGGGTGCAATGGCGCTCACAATGGCGCCTTTCAGTTCCGGTGTTTTGGCCTCCGCCATATATCCTTGCACCATGCTGTTCAATTCAGTTTTGTTGCCTGGAAACCATCTTCCAGCCCCCAAGGCTTCCCGGATTACTTTATCGGTATTTTTTAACATTTCATTTTTACCTCCGCCCATGGAAAAGGTTGGGGAAAAAGAGAGACACATCATCACCGCCAACACGAAAAACATTCGCATTGATGCCTTGTTCTTTTTCGCTTCAAGGTCTTTGTATATAAACGATTTTCTTGAACGCATTTCCCTAATCACCATAAGAAGAATTATAGAGTCCCTTCTTCTTCCCTGTCAATTCTGATCATAGACTTCCAGATAAAGATTTTGGACTGCGTTATCGGTCGGAATCGTCGACGACGTACTATTTGTACGACAACCTCCGATTCCTCCCTCTGGCCTTGCCAAAATCATTATCTGAAAGTCTATACACATCTTTTTGAAAGCTCTCTTTACATTTTGCAAACGATCCTGATAATATAATATAGTTCTAAATTAACCATTAAAACCTGAAAGTAACATGAAAAACGTCTCCAAAGACCGTATGCATCGCCGGATAAGTGGAATGGTACAATTTGTCACCGTGGATATCTGGCGTCTGCGGCTGGAAGACCTTCCTTTTGGAAAATCTTTCCTCATCAGACAGCTCAGGGTGATAGCCCTCGCGATTACCGGTTTCAATGAGGACAGGTGTTTTCTGCGGGCATCGTCGCTCACCTTTTACACGCTGCTTTCCATCGTTCCTGTTGTCGCCATTCTCTTTGGAATTTCAAAAGGTTTCGGCTTTGAAAAAATCTTGGAAAAGGAACTCTTAGAACAGTTTCAAGGGCACCGGGAAGTGGCTGAAAAGGTTATCGAGTTTGCCCAGTCCCTGCTTCAGACCACCAAGGGTGGCTTGATCGCCGGAATAGGTCTCGTTATTCTTTTTTGGTCCGTGATAAAAGTCCTCAGCCACATCGAGGCATCCCTGAATGAGATTTGGGAGGTGAAACAGCATCGCTCCTGGAGCCGAAAATTCAGCGATTATACTGCCGTGATGTTGATCAGCCCGCTGCTTATCCTCCTTTCCAGCAGCGCTACCGTATTCATCACGTCCCATGTACACGATATATCGAACCATGTAGCCTTGTTCGGTCTGGTCAGTCCCCTGATCTTTTCATTTCTCAAACTGATCCCCTACATCCTGATATGGATACTCTTTACCGTCATTTATGTTTTCATGCCCAATACCAAGGTAAACTTGAAATCGGGCGTTATCGCCGGCCTGGTTGCCTGTGTCATTTATC
This sequence comes from Desulfatiglandales bacterium, assembly GCA_038252125.1. Classification (GTDB taxonomy): domain Bacteria; phylum Desulfobacterota; class DSM-4660; order Desulfatiglandales; family Desulfatiglandaceae; genus DUZB01. The sequence goes on along the minus strand of JBBSAR010000061.1, from coordinate 1,486 downwards.
AAATCGCCCAGATTGTTTACATCAGTTTTCAAATAGGCGCCTCAAAATACAATGCCATTTATGGAAGTTTCGCGGCGTTGCCCCTTTTTCTGATGTGGGTTCAGATTAGTTGGTGGATCGTGTTGTTCGGGGCCGAACTTTCTTTTGCCAACCAGAATGTCAACATATATCAGTATGAGCCCGATTTTTTGAAAATAAGCCTTTCAATGAAGAAAGTGCTGACGCTCCATACGGCCCGGCTACTGATCAAGAGATTTGAACGGGGCGAAAAACCGTTAACCGATTCTGAAATTTCAAAGGAACTTGAAATCCCTGTTCGAATGGTTCACCGAATCCTTTTTGACCTTGTTTCATCCGGATTGTTTGTGGAAACCAAAACGAATGACGAGAAGAAGTTCGGGGTTCAACCGGCCATGGATATCAATAAACTCGTCATCAGTTCGGTTCTGGAGGCGCTGGAACATGCCGGCACGGATACCCTGCCGGTGAAAATGAATGAAGAATTTGAAATTCTGAGCGGTTTATTAAAGGAATGCAGCAAGGCCATGGAGAATTCGCCGGCAAACCGGCTTCTTAAGGACGTCTGAAATAACCACCCATGCTTCTTAGATATCGTGACTACAACAGTTATTTGCGGGAAATATTCGGCGAAAGGGTACAGAAGATATCTCTTGACGCTGGGTTGGGCTGCCCAAACAGGGATGGTACACTTTCTGAAAAGGGCTGCATCTTCTGCAACCGCCATGGATCCGGGACAGGGGCACGAACAGAGCAGGGGCTTTCCATTACGGAACAGATCATCCGTGCAAAAAGAACCCTGGCAAAGAGATACAAAGCAAAGAAGTTTATCGCCTATTTTCAATCCTTCACCAATACATACGCACCGGTCTCCCGACTGAAATCGCTTTATGACGAGGCACTGAAACAAAGCGATGTGGTGGGGCTTTCCGTGGCTACACGTCCGGACTGTATTGACGAACAAATCCTGGATCTCTTGCATTCCTACCAGGAAAATCATCTCGTGTGGATGGAATACGGCTTGCAGTCTTCCCACGGAAAGACCCTGGAAAGAATTAACCGGGGGCACGGACTAAACGATTTCATTCGCGCCGTACGCCTGACGAATGACCGGAAATTGAATAGCTGCGTTCATATTATTCTGGGACTTCCGGGAGAAGATCGCGCCATGATGCTGGAAACAGCGAGATTCCTTTCCCATCTGCCCATTCAGGGCGTTAAGATCCATCTCCTCTACGTTATCAGGGGAACGGAACTCGAGGCAATGTACAGGAAAGGGGCGCTACGTTGTCTTGAACGTGAAGAGTATGTGGGGCTGGTAGCCGATTTTCTGGAACGCCTTCCTCCCCATATGGTGATTCAACGGATCACGGGAGATCCTTCAGGAGACGAACTGGTTGCACCATTGTGGGTGAAGGAAAAAACAGGTATTATCCACTCGATCAGAGAGAAACTGGAAAGAGAAAAC
>JBBSAR010000060.1:0-14357 GCA_038252125.1 Desulfatiglandales bacterium | reverse complement strand
TCGTATTCGTATTGGTGAACGCGGAAACCGAAATCGACGACAAATGGGACAGGTCCGAAGTAGTGCCTCCCTTTGCCGCCATGTTGGATTCCTACTCATCCATAGCCATCGAACCCTACAACATGGAGACCGTAGCCCTCCTTATGGAGAGCTTCCCCTCTTGGGCCGAGGAAGTGGACCATCTTCGGCAAGCAGCAAGGCACATCCTGGAGAACTCACGGGGATTCAACCGCCTGATCCGAGACCTGCAATAGTCGCAATGCCGGCACTAAAGCTGATGGGCGCAGTAACAGATTCATGCACCTGAATATACCCGTCGGGAAACTCTGACATTCACTCCGGCGGAACGGAAACGATTTCTTCCTGCTTCGCCATCTCCTGGATTCTATGCGCATAAGTCATTTTCAAGCGGTCCATATAGCCAACATCCATTGGCCCTTTCAGGGTAACCACCTGTTTGAACCGATCGGGGATGGTTACATTTTCCGGATCGAATCCGGTTTTCAGTCGAATCTGCCAGCGCATCTTCTGAACCCGCCGACCAACTGAGTCCATATTCTCCGCGAGGTCCCGGTAGCCCACGGCGTTCAGACAATCGCCTAACACGGGCTCCGTGTATACCTCTCGCGCAAACAGACAAGAGACCATGCAGGTAAGAAAAACCCTCGCCATCTCATCCTGAATCAGAAATTCCACCGTCTTCTCCACATCCTTCTCCTTTTGTTTCTGATCGTACGAGTAACCTCCGGAGTCTAAGTGGGAATGGCGAAAGCCCAGGGCTTGGGAGATGAAGAATGCTTCTCCCGTGGCGTATCCTGCCATCTCCTGACCGAGCACACAGGCAAAGTCATCGCCCCCATAGCGCGCGGCTGCCTTTTTTGTTCCTTGTGCCAGCGTCCGATAGAATTCATTATCGCCCATTGCCAGATGAACGATGGCTGTCTCGTAGGCTTTGGCATCGCCGAATTTGAGTGGAACGATTGTTTCCTTTTCCGAAACGAGTCCCTTCTCAAAAGCCTCGGTGGCCCAAGCCAGGGCAACGCCGCCGGACATGACATCCAATCCCATTCTCTCCACCTGATCCATTACACTCAGAACGGCAAAGGCATCCGTGATGCCAAGCATGGAGCCTGTAGCAAAGATGGGTTCGTAGTCGTAAGAAACCTGCCGATAAGAATAGCGATTGTCCTCCATGAATTTCTGTCTCACAAACCCAAGATGGATGCAGCCCACAGGGCAACCGGAACAAGCCATGTTTCGCAGTAACGTGTCATCAGCGAATCTCTCGCCGGTAATTCCATCAATTGCCGTGTCGCTGCTCTGCTGCAAATTCCTCCATGGCAGGGATTTCAGTTCGTTCAGCACGGCCAGGTTGGCTGCTGTCCCCAAGTTGTGGTATTTGCGCATCATCGTTGTGGCAGTGACTTTCTGATTCACCGCATTGAAAAGCCGGATATATTCTTTTCCTTCGGGGACTTCGAAGGCGGCGTCCCCCTGAATGACAATACCCTTCAGGTTCTTGGCTCCCATAACCGCGCCCGAACCAAGCCTGCCGAAATGTCTGTAACTCTCCAAATTGATACAGGCAAACGCACACTGGTTTTCACCGGCCGGGCCTATACGAAAGATGCTGCGATGCCCGCTGCCCGGATACATCCGTCTCAACGTTCTACCCGTAAAGAAAACGCCCCGACCCCATAGGAAACCAACGTCTTTCAATTCCAAATGCCTGCTTCCAATCGAAAGACACACAGGACGTTTGGCACGACCGATAATGACCAGTGCGTCCAGGTCGGCAAAACGCAGGGCCAGCGCGGAGCGACCTCCGGCATGGCTTTCCGCATACTGATCATGATAGGGCGATTTGAATGCACACACCGTTTTGCTCATGAGCGGGAAATATCCCGTTAGAGGACCGATGGCGAATATCAGAGGTTGATCCGGGTCATCCCAGGGCCTATCCGAGTGACCATATCGGCCAAACAGTAAGGCTGCCAAACCACTTCCCCCCGCAACGACATTCCGTCCCTCCACCTTGACAATATTGCCCTGGCCCGAGTGAAGATCTACGGTCATCACGCGAAAATGATTTCTTATCATTGTGTTGCCCCCTAATTTTTCATACGGCCTTTATTTAGGATGGATAGAACGCAATCTCCTGTCTTCCGACTATTCCGGTGCGTTTTCCGACGAATCTTTCCTGCTTTCGATCGGGGATTGATCACGAACCTCGAAAAGCTCCAGGCAATTATGAGGACAGAACGCCGTACAACGTCCGCAATGGATACACACGTAAGGCTGCCCTGTATTGTCAAGATAGATGGCATTTACCGGGCATGCTTCCGCGCATTTACCACAACGTATACAAAGTTCTTTTTTGACCCGAACGCCGCCATCCTTACGCTGGGAATAGGCCCCCGTCGGGCAGGCCAGGACGCACGGCGCGGGATCGCATGCCAGGCAAACCCTTGCCTCGAAACCGGTAGACAAACCGCCGGAAGAGGCGATGCGAATGCCGGCCGTATCCCAGGATAGCATTTTGTGAACCAGCCTGGCGCACGCCAACGAGCAGGAATGACAACCGATGCACCGCTCCATGCGGGGTGTAGTCAATATTTTCATCAGCCCCTCCTAATCCGGTTTATTCGGCCCTGTATTTCCCAAGGGTTACCGTAATCGGTTTGGCTTTCCAAATCCTGTCGCGGTACTCCTTGATCGCGCGGTCCGACGAAAATTTCCCCATTCTTGCCGCCATGAGGCGATCGGCTACAACAGGGGCGAGCTCCAATTCCGTGTATTGAAGCTCGCCCCACATCAGAGCGGCATTAGTCTACGAGCGGGATCTGCTCGGCCATTCTCACTCCGGTATTGCATTCAGTTTGACCATTGCATCGAATATGGGCAGCCTTTGCCCCGTAAACTCCCCGACCCACTTGTCATAAATGTCAAATATCTTTTTCGATCGGCACAGACCGGATATAGCGCGATTTGCTACGAGGCGAAAGTCCGAATCGTTTCGTCTTACGGCAAAGGCAAAGGGTTCGAAGGAAAACACATTGGGATCAATCGCAAATTTCATTCGATTATCGGGTTTGGAAGCGATGCCGATGAGTACGATCTGATCGGCGGCATAGGCATCAATCTTCTTCTTTTGCAGGGCACTCACCCCTTCCTCAACCGAATCAAACAAGACAATTTCCGCCTTCGTTGATGTTTCATGAAGGAGGTTTTTCAAGAAGATGGCGGTCGTTGTCTCTTTAACGACTCCGATTTTCTTTCCACTAAAACCGGAAGAATCACGATTCTTGTCATTTTTCAAGGTCATGAGCGAAGCGCCGGTAACAAAGGTCAGTTGTGTAAAATCAACAAGTTCGCCGCGGGAAAGCGTCTCGGTTGTTGCTCCGCATAATATGTCAATTTTATTGTCGACCAGGATTTTGAACCTGTTTTCAGCCGTTACGGGAACATATTGCATCTTTACCTTCGCGCCGATTTTCTTTTCAACTTCTTTCACAATAGAATTGCACAGATCGATGGAATATCCTGCCGGTTTGCCGTCTTTGTCTAAGAAAGACATGGGCGGTTCGGACGAACGATAACCGATTCTGATTTGACCGGTCTTCTTGATCTGTTGGAGGGTCCCCGTGAGATCCTGAGCCGCCAGCGGACTTGCGAAAAGAACGATCAAAAAAATGATTGCCAGTTTCCCTCTCATAATGCTCATAATGGTTTTCTCCTTCTTGATAGTGTGTGAGATGAAGTGATAAAAGGCAAAAATCTACAGGGCGTGATCCAACAGTCCACCCACCAGCTTGCTGAACATCGATGGATTTTCAATTTTCCCGCCCTCGCCGATAATGGCCAGATCGTACAGCAGGTGACTGTATTCTTTCAGCTTCGGATCATTCTTATCGGATTCGTACATTTTTTTCAATTTCTCAACCACCGGATGATCCGTATTCAGTTCCAGAACGCGTTTGGAAACAGGCATGTCCTGACCAGTGGCCTTCAAGATCTTTTCCATATAGGCGCTCATATCATAGCTGTCCTCTGAAAGGCACGACACCGACTCCTTAAGCCGATGAGAAGGCTTCACCTCTTTCACTTTTTCCTCGAGCTCCGTTTTGATAAACTGAAAAAGGTCGTTGAGTTCCTTCTTTTCGTCCTTTTTGGCGTCCTCCAGATCCAGGTCCCCCTTTTCCGCGCTTTTAAGCTTCTTTCCGTCATATTCCGGCAGGGCCTGAACCACCCATTCGTCCACCGGATCGGTCATGAGGAGGACCTCGTAATCCTTGTCTTTCAGTTTTTCCAGGTGTGGACTGTTCATCAAGGTGGAAAGGTTGTCGCCCGTCATATAAAAGATTTCTTTCTGATCAGCCTTCATATTTCCCACATATTCTTTCAGGGAAACATACTTGCCTTCGGATCGGGTGGTTTTATACCGGGCAAGATCGGCAATCATCTCCTTGTTTTCCCAGTCCGAATGGATTCCCTCTTTCAGGACCATGCCGAACTCCGGATAAAATTTTCCGTAGGTCTCTTCATCCATCTCTTTCAAATGATCCAAGACCTTTTTCACGATATTTTTCCGGATATTCTTGACCAGTTTATCCTGTTGCAGGATTTCACGACTGACATTCAGATTCAGATAGGGCGCATCCACAACGCCCTTCACAAACCGGAGATATTCGGGGATCAGCTCCTTACAGTCGTCCATGATGAAAACCCGCCGGCTGTAAAGCTGGATACCGTGTTTCCGATCGGGCATAAAAAAATCCATGGGCGTCTTCTCGGGAATATAGAGCAAAATGGTATATTCCGTAACCCCTTCCAGCTTCACATGAATATGGGAGAGGGGATTGTTCCAGTCATGACTGATATGCTTGTAAAACTCGTCATACTCCTCTTCCTTGATCTCGGATTTGTCTTTCGCCCAGATGGCCTTCATGGAGTTCAGGGTCTCATCTTCCCGTACCTTCCGGGTCGTGGACACCGACTTCCCGTCTTTGTCTTTGATCTGCTCCTTCTCGGGGATGGGTTGACTTTTTTCCACTTCCATCAGGATCGGATAGCGAACAAAATCGGAATGTTTCTTCACCGTCTGACGGATCACCCATTCATCAGTAAATTCCGGCTCTCCTTCTTCCGGCTTTTTCAGTTTCAAAAGGATGCTCGTCCCCCTGCCCTCTTTTTCAGCCTCTTCAATGGTGAAAGCGCCATCCCCTTTGGATCGCCAGCGAACAGCGGTATCGCCACCTGCCGCCCTGGTCGTTAACGTCACCTCTTCGGCAACGATGAACGCACTGTAAAATCCCACGCCGAACTTTCCAATCAATTCCGGCGTTAGCGCGTCTTCTTTTTTCTTTGACTTTTCAAGGGCCTCTAAGAAAAGCGCTGTACCGCTCTTGGCTATGGTCCCGATATTTTCCATGACCTCGTCATAGGTCATGCCAACCCCGTTATCAGAGATTTCAATCGTATTTTTATCTTTGTCCGGAGTAATTCGGACATGGAAGTCGGTATCGTCTCCCAGGATATCCCGTTCGGTTTGACTCCTGAAGCGAAGGCGGTCAATGGCGTCGGACGCGTTAGAAATCAGTTCCCTGAGGAAAATATCCTTATTTGAATACAGGGAATGAATAATGAGATTAAGAACCTGCTGAACTTCCGTTTTAAACTGATGTGTTTCCTGTTTATGTTCCATATCCTCTCCCTTTCCTTCTTCTAAACTTTTCGTGAACGGTTTTTCTCAAAACTTTGTCACAACCGATATAAAATGGGCGCGATTTTCCATATGTCAAGTCCTAAGATCCGGAGTATATTCCCATTTTAATTCGGCCTTTGTTGACGTATTGCTTTTATTTCGTTTTATGTTTACAGTAGAATACAACTCTATGAAAAGGAGGCACGAACCATGACTCCCCCTTCTGTTTCTAAAAATTCGTTTGGCCGCACGGGACCACCCGTCACCATTGTGGGACTGGGCGGAGAAGGCGTGCTAAGAACACACGGTCGCGGTGAAGAAGCCGCCACGGTGATTGAAGAGGCCTTTGCCGCCGGAATCACCTACTTTGAATCGGCAAGGGCCTACGCGGGAAGCGAAGCATACTACGGCCTCGTCTGGCCGAAACACGCCGCAGACAGAGAAAAGTTTTTCCAAACCAGCAAATCCGCCATGAGGGATAAGAATGGCGCCCTCTCCGATCTCCACGCGACACTCACCAATATGCGTCTGGAATATCTGGATCTGTGGCAGATTCACGACGTGAGGACGGAAGATGATTTGGAGGCTATCGCCGGACCGGGAGGCGCGCTTGAGGCATTCGTCCAGGCAAAAGCGGAAGGGAAGGTCCGTTTTATCGGCGTTACGGGACATCATGATCCGGCCATCCTGACGCGCGCCGTAAAAGAATGGCCGCTGGATTCCGTCCTGATGCCGGTGAATCCCATAGAAGGAGTGTTAGGGGGATTTCTGGATGCCACCCTGCCGGCTGCGAAGGCAAAAGGAATGGCCGTGATCGCCATGAAGGTTCTGGGGGCATCCCATTACCTCTTCCCGGATTCAGGAATTACCCCGGATATTCTGTTCCGCTATGCCCTTTCCCATCCTGTAAATCTTGCCGTCGTGGGCTGCTCCAGCCCTCATGAGGTGCAAGCTCTGGCGAAGGCAGGGCAAGATTTCGAACCCATGTCCACCCAAGACATGAAAAAGGTGGAGGCGCTTTTCGCGCCCCATGTGGAAAGATTAGCCTTTTATCGGGGAACATTATGATTCTCGTTGAGAAGAAAAGACAGTCGTTCCGAGCCGTCTTATGGCTTATCGGAATTATGGGCATTCTTGTTCTGGGGTGTTCCGAGGAGAAGGCGGACAACCGGCCAAATAAAGAGGTCCCGAATGGTTTCACCTTCTTTGACCTGGGCGCCGATTCAAGATACTCCGGATCCGTGAGAGACGAACTGGACTCAAAACTGGGTTCGGATGCCATTTCTCATAACAACACCATCGATCTTTCCATACACGAACAGGGATTTCTGGAAAAATGGTTCCCCGCGATTGCGGAGTTGAACCAGCGACTCAACGAGTCTCCCGGAAAGCGCGTGGAGCACAACACCACCAAATTGATGTTTCGCTATGCCCGCGCCAAGAATACTCCGTTCATTTATGTGGAGCTTTTTTTCTCCGACGATACACTGAAACCACTGCTGTTCCGAATTGAAGCCGGACCGGATGCCAATGCTATTCTGGAAACCATACGGAAGAAATATGGCCAACCAAAGGAATTTGAATGGGCGCAGAAAGAGGGCCGAACACAATATTGGAAAAACGGCGACAATGTCTTCATCGTTTCTTCCTACAAGAATAGAAGAGGCGCCCCGGAATATCTCTTCTGCATCTATTACGTGGACAATCTTGAAGAGATGCTGACGGCGGAAGAAACCAGAAAAAAGGCAGAGGACGCAAGGGTTCGAAAGGCAGGAAAATCGGCCTTCTGATCTGTTTCATTGTATCCTATTCAAAAATCCGGGATTGAATGGAGTCATGTGGTCTTTTTTGCTGCCGCGTCTTGGATAAACCTTCACCGACCGTTGAGAGGCTCTTTTATGCTGGTACAACAAAACTCCTTGCGTATCATCCTCTCGTCCGTACCAGCATAGAAGGGCCGGTGCTGCCATAGGAATCAGATGCGGCAGCAAAAAAGACCTCATGACGGAATGGTTTAGATGAACCTGCAATCCAAATCCAGGAAATTTGAATGAGATACGCTTAAAGGATCTCAACGATACCCATGTTTCTTCCAACCACTGCAAAAGAAATTCAAGATTCAGGGTGGGATCGGCCCGACATCATCCTGATCACAGGCGACAGCTATGTAGACAGCCCCTATGTGGGGATCTCCGTAATCGGGAAAGTCCTTCAAAACGCCGGCTTCCGTACGGCGATTATCGCGCAGCCCCACATGGATTCCGACCAGGATATTGCAAGGCTTGGAGAACCGAAACTGTTCTGGGGAATTTCGGGCGGGTGCGTCGATTCCCTGGTGGCAAACTATACAGCTTCCGGAAAGAAACGGAAAACAGACGATTATACCCCGGGCGGTCTGAATAACCGCAGGCCCGACAGAGCCCTTATCCAATACACAAACCTGGTCAAGCGCTACTTCAAAGACACGGTTCCCATTGTGTTAGGCGGCATTGAGGCCAGTCTGAGGCGGATCTGTCACTACGACTTCTGGTCCGATTCCATCCGAAGATCGATCCTTTTTGATGCCAAAGCGGACTTCCTGGTGTACGGGATGGGCGAAAAAACCGTTGTGGAACTTGCACAAGCCCTCAGAGACGGCGCCCCGGTCCAACCGATTCGCGGGCTGTGCTACATCGCCAAAGAGAAGAAAGAAGGCTTTACGGAAATCCCCGGTTTTGAAGAAGTCCGATCCGATCGCGCCAAGCTTACGGGAATGTTCCATGCCTTCTACCGCAATAACGATCCCTTTACCGCCAAAGGGCTTTTCCAGAAACAGGACTCACGATATCTCGTCCAGAATCCGCCCCAGCCCTATTTGACAACCGAGGAGCTTGATGCGGTTCATGATCTGGAATACGCAAGAGCGTTGCACCCCTATTACAGACAATTCGGAAAGGTGAAGGCGCTTGATACCATTCAGTTCTCCATACCCACCCATCGGGGGTGTTACGGGGAATGCAATTTCTGCGCGATTTCGGTTCACCAGGGAAGAACGGTCAGGTGGCGCAGTGAAAGATCCATATTGCAAGAGGCCGGGCGCATTGCAAAAATGCCGGAATTCAAAGGAACCATCACCGATGCGGGCGGGCCTACCGGAAACATGTATGGATTCGAATGCGAAAGGAAGCTAAGAAAGGGAAGCTGCCCGGACCGAAGATGCCTGTATCCGGAAGTCTGTCCAAACCTGAAAATAGACCATTCCCCCCTTCTACGTCTTATAGAAAAGCTGCGCAAGATAAACGGCGTCAAACGGCTGTTTACAGCCTCCGGAATACGATACGACCTCATCTTGTCAGACAAAAACAACGGAAAGCGGTACCTGAAGGAACTGGTGGATTTTCACGTTTCGGGCCAGTTGAAAATCGCCCCTGAACATACGGAAGAGGGCGTGCTCCGCCTCATGGGAAAGCCGGGAAGCGCCTCCCTGCTGCAATTTAAAAAGGAATTTGACGCTCTGTCTAAAAAATCCGGGAAAGACCAGTTCCTCACCTACTATCTCATGGCAGCCCATCCGGGATGCACCGAAAACCACATGAGAGCGCTCAAACGCTTCACTCGGGGAAAACTGAAAACAAATCCCCGGCAGGTCCAGATCTTCACTCCGACCCCCTCCACATACGCCTCGCTCATGTACCACACCGGCCTGGATCCATTTAGCGGGAAGGAAATTTTCGTTGAAAAGAGCTTTAGAGGTCGCGAAGCCCAGAAAGGAATATTCATGGAGAAAAACAGGTGACAAAGGGGTTTCGGAAACACAACATGAGAGGAGTCCGGTCATGTATTATGCCTTGATCAGGGGACCCGCCTACGGGAATCTTCCCTTTGAAGCAAGAGAAAAGATCCGAAAGGAACTGAGGGAGAGACTGGAAGCGCAGGGCATCCGGTTCCTGGAATATCACTGGGTCTGGGACGAGGAGGATCGGTGTCTCCTGCTGGCTGGACAGTATGAGGATATGGAAAACGCCACGTGGTGGATACAGGCGCTGGAATCCATGGGGTTCACGGTCTGCATCAAGACCCAACTGCCTGGAGAAACACCGGGATCGGTATCTCCATGGGAATCAAAATCAGAATCACCCCATCTCCCAAGGAAGACAGGACGTCTAATATGAAAAGAATTCTCCCATGTTCAGTCCTGTTTCTTCTTCTTGTTATCGGCTGTGCCCACCCCCCGGTTAAGGAGATGGAAAACGGGATCCCCATCTATTCCGGGACCACGACTCCGGAAACCCTCATTCAAGAGCATACCCCGTTGTTCGCGGCCTACGGATTCAACGACGCCTGGAACCGAATCGGAACGCCATCCGCAAAAACAAATGAAAAGGGAGAGGAACGGATCTATGTGGATGGCGACCGGCCCGCCATTTATGGTTTGGAACGGAAATTCGTGACGAAAAAAGGTTCTTATACCAATCTCATTTACCGTATCCATTTTTCCGAAGTCCCTTTCAGCCTCGTTCCTTTCTATCTGACCGCCGGGAAAAACGTGGGATTGCTGGTGGTCCTGACTCTTGACGAAAAGAACAGGCCGTTGCTTGTCACCACCGTACACACCTGCGGGTGCTACGTGGCGGTTATCCCAACCAATTATCTTTCCAAAGATGCGTACCCGGAAGACTGGAACCTTGCTGAACCGGTCCGGGTTTATGGAGAAACTCTGCCCGCCGAGCTGGATTTTCGGAATAAACTGTCCCCGAAACTTTTAGTGCATCTGCGGCCGGATGTGCACCGGGTCATGAATCTGGAAGTGGTGGAAGGAGCGAATTCCACCAACCCGGGAGCCCGCATTGTCATTGAAACCCCTCTCCTGCCCATGGAAGATCTTACGCGGATCCCCATCAACGGTCAACAGACCAGCTTTTACTACGAAGAATGGCCTTATAAGGGGTTGGTAAAGGACTCCTTTAAATCGTGGGAGACCCTTTTCCTGAGTTTGATCAGTCTTGACTTTTTTGTGGGCACGGACAAGATCTACGGAGACGGCAAAACGACAGGGACCCGCTTTTTCACCAGTCTGAAACCCTGGACCAGGGAAGAATCCGACATGTGGCATTTTGAACGGTTTTTAAGATATTACGGCTGGAATTTGTGAAAGCGTAGATTTCTCTCTTCCAACCTTCCTTCTTCGGCGAAATATTACGCCTTTTCAAAGACCCTGGCAGGAATGGAGTCAGGTCTTTTTTTCTGCCATTAAACACTCATGCTAAAGGGTCTTGTCACCCCCGTCCATGAAACCTGAGGCGGAGCCTCCAAGCATGCGTTCCCGGGCTGAGCCCGGGAACGATCTATAGAATTGCTTTTTTCGTGTGATTCGTGTGATTCGTGGTTAAAGCTGTGTTTTCATAGTAAAGTAAAAAAATTGTAACCTTTATGGAAGTCCGAACGATTTTGAAGGCAAGCAGAACGTTCTGGATGTAAAATGGCAGCGAACGGATTTTGAAAAACGGAAAAGTCGACATTTACAGCAGTAACCTTATTCTATCGTGGAGGATGAAATGAAAACAAAAAGAGTCGTAATATTGGCGGTATCCGTATTATTCATGTGCGCGATTGCCCTAACCGTACAGGCCGGAATGCCCGGAATGGGGCACGGAATATTCCCTTTCAAGGTATTGATGGAACTGAATCTGACAGAGGCACAAAAAGGACAGATAGGTGAAATATTAAAGAAATACCAGGTACAGCAGGAAGACGCTTCCAAAAAAATGCAAGAAGTCCGAGACACCCTCGAACCGGTGTTGACCGCATCGGCATTCAACGAAGCAAACATCCGGCAGGCTTGTGAGCAAGCAGCCCCCACTGTTCAAGACATCATCGTTCTCAAGGCAAAGGTCATGAGCGAAATACGGGGTGTGCTTACGCCTGATCAGATCAAAATATTGGAAGAAACAAGAGCGGAAATGAAGGAAAAGATGCAGAAGCGAAAGGAATTTGGAAAACAATTTCTCAGCACCTGGCTTCAAATGCCGGTGGAATAAGTTTCCCGGGAGTCGGGGAGACCGGACTTTATCCGGTCTCCCCGGCCACGGTTCCCGGACCCGAAGATATTCCGGGAAAATGACCGATTGCACTGAGAGCATTTTTTCATTAGTATCCATTATGGAATAGAAGGCGTGGGATTTCCCCTGAAAAATCAGGAAAAAGACGGATCAGCTTCTGTTGATGACGATCGGATTATTCGTCGAATCCTTGAGGGAGAGGTAAATGCCTACGAACTTCTCCTGAACCGATACCGGCAGAATGTTTTATCCATTGTAAGAAGACATGTTCCGCCCCGTGAGATTGAAGAGATCGCTCAGACAGTATTCATCAGAGCCTATCAATCGCTCCCGTCCTTTCATCTGAACACGGATTTCAGGAAGTGGATCTCTTCCATCGCCATCAGGAGCTGCCATGATTACTGGAGGAAGGCCTACCGTAATCGTGAAATCCCCATGAGCTCGCTGACGGAGAAGCATGAGAACCGGCTGGAAGAGCTTATGGCCTCTTCATCCAGCCTGGCCTCCTACGAACGCAGCTTCCAGGAGGAAACAAGAGAATTGCTGGAACGGGCGCTTAATCAGCTTTCGCCCCAGGACCGCATGGTAACCGAACTGGTCTATTTAGAAGGAATGAAAGGAAAGGAAGCGGCGGAACTTCTGGGCTGGAGCCCGGCAAATGTGAAAGTGAGGACGTTTCGGTCACGAAGAAAGCTCCAAAAACTCCTTTTAGGAACGGGTCGAAAAAGAGAGGAGAAATCATGAAAAACAAGAACAAATCCGACAGGCTGCAGAAGGCTCTGAAAGAAGCCTATCACCTGAGAGACACTGTACCTGTGGAACCGGGATGGGAAAAGCAGATGATGCGACAAGTCAGAGGACTTGGTCCACTGGATCCCGGACGGAGCTGGGTTGATCTCATTGAGGGCTGTTTTTGGAAATTCGCCCCGGTTGCCTGCATATTGATTCTGGTGCTGTCGGTAGCGCTTATTTTTCAATTCGATTTCATAAAGGAAGTGGAGATGGCGAAAACTTTCTTTGAGGGGTCCGTGGACTATTCCTTCTTTCAAGTACTGGGAAACTCCTGAGGACAAAACAGATGGCAAAAATAAAATTCTTCGCGGGACTTACCCTTATCTTTCTACTGGGCGCGCTTGCAGGGTCATTGGGGACAGGCTTTTATATCAGGGAACATGTGGAAGAATTTCTTGATGAGGGACCGCCAACGGACAAAATCATGCACAGGCTCACAAGAGCCCTTGACCTGACCCCCGAACAACAAAAGAAGATAGAGCCCATTATTGTCGAAGCCCACGAAAAACTTTCGGAGCTGAGACAAAAGAGTTTCCCCGAGATGAGAAAGATCCGGGAGAACAGCTTTGTCCTGATCAAAAAAGAGTTGAACGAAGATCAACAGAAAAAACTGGAAGACTTGAAAAACAGGTTAAAGAGACGCCTGCCTGGCCGCCATAAGTTTCCCCCGCCGCCGCCACCTGAAGAAAGAGGTCAGCAAAAACCCCTGCCATAAAGAAACAGATTGAAAGAGGGACTTACTTCAGTTTGTTCTGGAGTGATTCCAGGGTAAGTTTCAGGCACTCTTTCAGGCTGGCGCCTACGCCTTGCCCGGTGAAGGCGCTGGCCGAAAACGATGGCGCCTTTAATTCCCTGTTCAGGTCCTTTTCCAGGCTCTCGATAGATAGGAGGCGAATGCCCTCTTTTGCAAGATCCCTTTTGTTATACTGTAAAACCAACGGAGTTTCCGCAATTTTCAAGCCGTGACCGAGAAGATTTTCTTGAAGATTTTTCAAAGACAGGATGTTGTGTTCACGCCTGAGAAGAAGTGAGTCGGCCACAAAGACCAACCCGTCGACACCCCTTAAAACAACTTTTCTTGTGGAGTCGTATCGAACCTGACCGGGTACTGTGTAAAGCTGAATCCGCACATCATAGCCACGCACTTTCCCTAATTTCAGGGGAAGAAAATCAAAGAACAAGGTGCGATCGCCTTTTGTTTTGATGGAAATCATTTCTCCGGTGGTTTGATTTCGGTAGGTCTTGAAAATATGCTCCAGGTTTGTTGTTTTGCCTCCTCTTCCAGGACCATAAAAGACGATTTTGCATTCCATCTCTTTGGTTTTAAAGTTAAGCTTGGGCATGTGATCCAACTCCGGTTAAACTTGATTCATCCATGAACAGAATTACCTTTCGACGGTCTAAAAGCTCAAATGGCGGATGAGTTACCAAAATCATTATCCCATAAAAACGGTTAAGAGCATATTCAAAAAGAACAAAGCTCGTCAAGAAACTTCTTTACGAGACCGCATGCAGACTGAAATAGTCGATGACAAAACCTGTTCGGAGGCAAGTTCCCGCAACTTAGGTCTTGACACCGATTGGTAGTTTTCTTAGTCTCATTGCTCTGTCGATCCTTTGAAATATTCGGAAGCGCTTTACCAAGCCCATATTTAAGGTACTCGTCGGCATTCCGGTTGAGCCTACCGTGTGGAATATTTTAGAAAGGGGCGAACTCCGGCCATTGACGCTGAACAAGTGATGGAAAAATGGATTTTGATATCGGAATAAAGGAAGCTGAAATTTATCGCTCCATGGGTTTGCTTCAGGAATCCTTGAGTGTT
>JBBSAR010000059.1:0-14444 GCA_038252125.1 Desulfatiglandales bacterium | reverse complement strand
GGAGTTCTTTCATTCAGCCGGAACCCTCAGTTGGCGGCGGCCCGACGGGAGGATCTGAATCTCTCGGTGGATTCCGAACCCTTACTCTCGGCCTTGTCCGAACGGGCCCGTAAATTTTTTGGCCGTTCCTTAAAGCTCAGGCAGGTTTCGGCCGGAGGGTGCAATGCCTGTGAATCGGATGTCAATGTGTTGGGAACGCCGGCCTGGGACATGGGCCGTTTCGGCATCCAGTTCGTCGCCTCGCCGCGGCACGCGGACGGGCTGTTGGTAACCGGCCCCGTAACGAATAACATGCGTCTGGCCCTCGAAAAAACCTATGAAGCCGTGCCGGAGCCCCGCATCGTCATCGCCTGCGGGGCCTGCGCCATCAGTGGCGGGATATATGCCGGTCATCCCGAAGCGGCCGACGGCGTGGATTCGGTACTGCCCGTCGATCTTTATATCCCGGGCTGTCCGCCGCATCCGCTCACGACCCTCGATGCACTGCTGCGCTTTGTCGGCCGGTCCGTACCCGGGTATACGGAGGCTTTTTGAAGCGGCTTCGGGCGATCCACCTGCTCTTACGTTGCGAAACCTTGCCCCAGCGGGGTTATCGTGCCAGCTCCTCATACATGCGGTAAAGATCGGCTTCCGTCACCTGCGCCGGGTTGTTGTTCATCAGCGGATGAAAACTTTCCTGAATGAGCATCTCCACTGCGTCGGTTGGAATGCCTGCTTCCGCCAGCGTGCACGGCAGTCCGCCATCTCGCTTCAGCTTGCGAATCGCGTTCGCCATGGCATCCACACTTTCAAACCCGCAATGGGCCATAAAGGCCTCCATGCGCCCATCCGTCGCAGGGGTGTTCAGCTTGAGTGCAAACTCCAGTGTGAAGGCGCAGGCCGTTCCATGCGGCATGTGGAAGCGGTTCGAAAGCGGGAACGAACAGGCATGGACCATGGCATTCTTTGGCAGTTGAAAGGCCATGCCCGCCAGCAAGGCCGCATAGGACATGGCGCCGCGGGCGGCCTCATCCGCCGGATTTTCGTAAACATCAGGAAGATGCTCGAAAATCAGGCGGCCGGATTCCATGGCCATGGAATCGCAGAGCGGCTGGTGATTCTTCGACCAGTATCCTTCCATAGCATGGGAAAGCGCGTCGAGTCCCGTCGCTGCTGTTACTGTTTTCGGCAGGGAGAAGGTAAGCGTCGGATCCACAATGGCCAGTTTCGGATAAAACGCGTTTGCCGCAATGGGGCCCTTCACGCCCTGCCGCGTATCATCGAGAACCGCGAATGGCGTGACTTCCGACCCGGTTCCCGCGGTTGTCGGCACGGCAATCAGCGATATGCGCTCCATGCCGAATTTCTTTCCCCCCGTATGAAACACCCTCACACTCGGCTCGTCCGTCTTCACCAGACAACAGGCCGCCTTGGCACAATCCATGACACTGCCCCCGCCGACCGCGACCACGCAATCCGCCCGTTCTGCCCGCAACCGGGCTGTCAGGGCATCCACATTCGCAACTGTCGGATTCGGGTCTACTTCTGTAAAAAAGACAATCGGGCGAATTTGTTCAGCGATCCGCCGGATGAAACCCAGCCCCGCCAGCCCGCGATCCGTCACCAGCGCCGGACGTTCCCCCAATGCCTTCACGGCAGATGTCAAATCGGCGGCAGTACCCATCCCGAACCGGATCTCAACCGGCATTTTAAAAACCCATTTCATATCCAAACCCACTTTCGTAAACCTCCACATCGATTCCTATTCAGATTTGGTCTCCCATGGACCTTGTTATTTGAAAGAGGAAGGTGGGAATGGATATCGCGGATGACGTGAGTTTTTTCAAAACAAATCATTTCCCGTTTATCTTTTCCCTCAGCACTCCTGAACTTTTGAAGGTTACAACCCTTCTCGTATCCAGCATCATCTCTTCGCCTGTTTGAGGGTTTCTTCCTCTTCGCTTATTTTTGCCTTTCACAGAGAATTTTCCAAATCCGGAGATCAAGAGGGCTTCCCCTGATTCCAGGGTTTGTTTGATGATTTCAAGGAGAGATTCAACAGTGGAAATGGACTCTTGCTTTTTAAGATCTGAATTTGTGAAGATTAGGTCGATTATGTCGGCTTTGGTGAGGGCCATCCGGTGTACTCCTTTGGATTGATTCATATTTTCTCGATTTTCTTAGAGATGAGGGTATTATATCCTTGATGTTTTGTCAAGAATATTTGATAGTTATAAAATTGTTGTCAGCAGGGAAAACTTCTGGACGGTGATACTGGATGTGGAGTACTCTATGCCCGATATGTCACAAAGGAATAAACATAAAGGCAGGCCGTCGATCGGGTGCAAAAGAGGATAGGGCCGCGGACGATTTCCGTCCGTTTCTGAGATGAGCGATTATGGATACGGAACTGATTAGGCGGCTGAACACGCTCTGGGAACCGGTCTATCCTTACCTGGGGGAATGGATTGAATCGTGGAAGCCGAAGGATAACGGGTGGATACTCGAAGCAGGCCCCTTTTCAGGCGGGATCATTAACGCGCTGTTTAAACGGGATTCCACAAGGCGGGGGTTGATCGTGCTTTCGGAACCGGCTGTGGCAAAAACGATCAAAACATCTTTTGACGCTCTCTGCCCTGTCCTGCTCTCCGAGCTGCACCGTATGCCGTTTTTGTCCACATTTAGCCTGGTGGTCTGCCGAGGCGCCTTTTTCTTTCTCACTCCCCGAATCATCAAAGAGGTCTGGCGTATTCTGCGACCGAGAGGGTACGCGCTTCTGGGAGGGGGGTATGGCCCGGATACGCCTCAGGAAATTATTTCACCCGTTGCCGCCCAATCCAAGGACCTCAACTACCGTCTCGGGAAGAAATGGATTTCCCGGCCGGAACTGTTGCAAATGGTCGCTGAAACGCATCTCCAAAACCAGAGCACCATCCTTGACAAAGGGGGGCTTTGGCTGCTGATATGCAAAGAACAATAGATTGCGCGTCGTCCTGTCTATTCTGGAACGAAAAGCTTTGACTTGTTTGTGATTTTACGTATGCTGTAATATCTGATTGGAGGAATGCCAACGCTTGAAAGGGGGGTGACATGGGGAGGTTGATCGGAGGGGTATTGTTCATGCTGCTGGTCATGGCGATCGGATCGGTCCGGGCCGGGGAGACCATCATTCTGGGAGCGGAAAATGACTGGAGCCCCTATTCGAACCAGGATGGAACGGGAATGGCCAACGACATCGTCCTGGCGGCCTTTAAGGCTGTGGGTATTCATGTGAAATTCAACGTGGGACCATACAACCGGCTGCTGAAAATGGTGAGAGATGGAGATTTATTGGGGGCCTTTAATGTTCCCAAGGAGCGGTCCAACGAAAGGGACTATCTGTTTGGAAAAATGCCCATTTTTACCGCGTTGTCGGCTTATTATTACAACGTGGAGCGCCCTTTGCCCGCCACCGGTAAGGAAGGTTTGAAAAATGGTGAAAAGATCGGCGTTGTTTTCGATTACGGATACGGAGATTTTTTTTCGGGGAATGACAAGATCGTAAAAATACCGGTCAGGTCGGACCTGTTGAACCTGCGGAAACTGGAAAAAGGAAGGATTGACGCCACCATCCTCTACGACAAGAAGGCTCGAAAACTTCTCAAGGAAGAAGGACTTTCGGACAAGATTGCCAAGGCGTTTGACAGCGAGTCCGGCGATATCTATGTAGCCTTTTCAAAACGTTTTCCCGATGCCCAGCGGTATGCGGACAAGCTGGATGAAGGTTTGGCGATCATCCAGGCGTCAGGGGAACTGAAGCGGATTATAGATTCCTACTGATCGATTCAGGTGGCAATTTGTTGATCCGGTGTATTTTTACCCTTTAGGAATCGATAGATTAGGTTTCTTTTCTTTTGGTGCGGCACGGAGGCGTCGGTTATGAACGTATTACTGATTTACCCGAAATTCCCGGATACGTTTTGGTCTTTTAATTATGCCTTGCGTTTTATCGGAAAGCGTGCGGCCTTCCCTCCGCTGGGGCTGTTGACTGTCGCGGCCTTGTTGCCCGAGGATTTTCAAAAGCGTCTCGTGGATGTGAACGTGAATCGCCTCACGGATGAGGATCTTTTGTGGGCGGATTTTGTTTTCATCGGTGGAATGACGATTCAACGGGATTCGGCGAAACAGATTATCGCCCGATGCAGGGCGAAGAATAAAAGAATTGTCGCAGGCGGTCCCCTCTTTACCGCGGAACCGGAAGCGTTTGGAGATGTAGACCATCTCGTCCTCGACGAGGGTGAAAGCACCTTGCCGCCTTTTCTCGATGATTTGAAAAACGGGCAACTGAAAAAGATCTACAGGGCATCGGATTTTTGCGATGTTCATGACACCCCCATCCCTGCATGGGATTTAATTCGAACGAAAAGATATGCATCCATGACCGTTCAGTTTTCGCGAGGATGCCCATTTAACTGTGAATTCTGCAATGTGACGGTCCTTTTCGGCCATCGACCACGCATAAAAACGCCGCAACAGGTCCTTGCGGAATTGGATCATATTTATGCCGCGGGCTGGCGCAATTCCATATTTTTTGTTGACGATAATTTTATCGGAAACAAACAATACCTGAAAACGACCTTGCTGCCGGCCTTGATCGAATGGAGAAAAGATAAAAAGGGATGTGTGTTTTTTACGGAGGCCTCCATCAATCTGGCCGATGATCCGGAGCTCTTGAAAATGATGGTTAAAGCGGGGTTCGATTCCGTTTTTATCGGGATAGAGTCTCCGGACGACGACTGCCTTACGGAATGCCATAAGACCCAGAACAAGAACCGCGACCTTCTTCAAAGCGTTAAAACGATCCAGCATGCGGGTTTGCAGGTGATGGGCGGGTTTATCGTAGGCTTCGATAGCGATACGCCGTCTATTTTCCAACGGCAGATCGATTTTATTCAACAAAGCGGAATCGTAGCCGCCATGGTGGGGATACTCCAAGCGCCTCCCGGGACCGTGTTGTTCGATCGCCTTCAAAAGGAAAATCGATTGGTCAGTTCGTTTTCCGGAGACAATGTGGACGGTACAACCAATATTATCCCTAAAATGGGTTTGGACAGCCTTTTGGCCGGATATCGAACGATTATGCAGCAGATCTATGCTCCGGGCAACTTCTACCGGCGAGTCAGAGGATTTCTGAAAGAACTCAAGGCCCCTAATATTACAACCCCGATGGACTTCCAGAGAGTGCTTGCCTTATTCCGCTCCAGCTTTAGGCTCGGTATTTGGGGCAAGGAACGTCTCCACTACTGGCATCTGCTGATCTGGACTCTGCTTCGCAGACCCAGACTTATGCCGTTGGCCATCACCCTTGCCATATACGGGCATCACTACCGGCGGATATGCGAAATATATATCGGCTGATTATCCTGCCGTGCATGATCCTTGGCATGATGCTCGCTGCGAGTTTCGCGCCTGCAGGGGAAAAAAGCCAACGAAAAAGAGCCGCAAGGCTGTCATTGTCGGTACAGAGCTTGATTACCCGCCATCTGAACGAGTTGTTGCTTACTGCCAGGTTTCAGGTGTCTGACTGGTAATTGCTTTCTTGTCACTTGCTCAAACCCGAAACCTGAAACCCAATCCACCAATTGAGCCTGATAGGCCATGCCCTCTGGCCTTAACCCAAAGCCGGGCCCTTTGCACCCGGATGTTTACTTTTTAAGGATGACGTTCAATTGATCTAGATAACTCTGGAACGCCGGGCGCAGTTGGAAGTGAGTCATACCGGCTTTTTCTTCAAGGGACTTGAGAAAATTGTACGGCAGTTCCTTTTGCTTCATGTTGGTCAGCCAGGATGGAATATATCCTCTGGGATCCAGAAAAAAGGTGAAAAGTATTTCGGTGCGGTCTCTGCCGGCCGGTCGCATGCAGGTTTCCCCCATCTGCATAAAGGCCCGGACATTGCCTTCCCCGACCGGGTAAAATCCATCTTCCACGGAAACAACGTCAACCACCAGGTATTTGTTCTGCCGATCCAGCCGCAGCTTGTTGCGCAGCAGCAGTTCTCTGTCGGAGAATGGCCACGGTAGCTTATTGACGCTGTACGTGATGGCCTCAAGATCGGAGAACTCTTTGACCGTAAATTTCACCTCGATATCCGTCATCCACTCTTTGGCTATTTCAACCTTGCGCAGTACCTCCATGATTTGTTCGATGGGGGCGTTCAGCGTACCGGTCGCCTTGAATGCCAGGATCTCGGAATCCGGGATTTTCCGCGAATAGACATCTATGCCGTCCTTGCTAAATATCTTTTCCCACTTGCCTTCGGAAAAGAGAGGCTGTTCCGGTGAATGGGCGTATGTGAGGCTCTTCAAGGCGAAAAGCAAGAAAAACGACAGACACAAAAAGCATGACAAGCGAATTTTCAATTTGTTTTCCTGCAAGGCAACCCCGATCCTCCAATTTTGGTGGGAACGTCTTTTCGGAGTCGGAAAGTGGATCTGCATTCATCCCTGATGCTTATTACTTTCCGCCCATCCGACGAATTCTCCATTATATTGCTGTGCGTCTTGTCCATCCGGTTGTTTTACGGGCAGTCGCAAAATGAAGACACTCCCTTTACCGGGCTCGCTTCTGGCGGTCAGTTCTCCGTTGTGAAGATTGACAATTCTCTCGCAGATAGGCAGACCCATCCCCGTGCCCTCATATTCGTGCACAGGATGCAACCGCTGAAAAGGAGCGAAAACCAGCGCCATGTCTGCTTCGTCGAATCCAATGCCATTATCCTCTACACGGATCTCGACCATCTCCATCGCCTTTTCACCGTTGCTGCCGATGGAATCTTCTTGAACTTCCCCCGAGATGCTGACGATGGGCGCATCATCGCCCCGGAACTTGATGGCATTGTGGATTAGATTCTGAAACACCCGTCGCATCTGGACGGGATCCCCTTCGATTACCGTGTCCACATCCATTTGCACACGGCCGTTTTCCTGAAGAATGTACGATTCCATGTCGAAAACGACCTCTTGAACGACCTCTTTCAGGTCCACCTGTTGCATCTGGAACTTTCCGTTGCTTAACCGGGAATACTGTAGGAGCCCATCGAGGAGATTTTGCATGCGCCCGACTGTCTCCCTCATTCTACGGAGGTAGCCCCGGCATTCTTCGTTCATGGCCGGACCCCATTCCTCCTCCAGCAGGTCCGCGAAGGTCCGCGTCTTCCTAAGGGGCGCTTGAAGATCGTGGGAAGCCACAAAAGCAAACTCCTGAAGCTCGCGGTTGCTCCGCTCCAGTTCACATACAGTGCGTTTCCATTCTCTTTCGGCAGCGTCCCTGGCCGCGATCTCGTTTTTCAATGCCAGGATAGTTCGGCGCAATTCGGAGATCTGATCCGCCTGAGATTTTTCCCCTGTTGCACCGGTTTCTATCGAGCTGTTTTCCATGCGTTCGAAAAGCGCACTCTCCGTATTACGGAACCTATTGTAATCTACGTGTTTCGTTGACGAGTCCCCCTGAAAATTCTCCCGTGCGTTCCGGGAAAAAGTTGTAAAGGTCCAGCTTTATGGCCAAAAAGCTCTCTTTTCTTTTATTTCTATCACAACCGGAACCGGAATAAAATGGGGTGAATACCCCATTTTCTGCTAACATTAACCTATTTCGACTGTTAAAGTATCTGCCCGGGGCGGTGAATGCTTATTTGGCAGCCCTTACTTATTGACTTTTCCGCTTCATAGTCTGTAATCTTGTGTAAAAGGCATCGGCCTTGGGCTTGCCGTAATCTATGGAATCATTAAAAAGCTCAAAGGAGATATCAAAGTATACAGCGAACCTGGAAAAGGGACCTCTTGCAATATCTATTTGCAATCATTATTTGCACGGGTTTCAGCCAAAGGATTAACAATGAGAACGCTGATGCTTTGGGAATCAAGGGTTTGCTTTAGGAAGTCAGAGCAAGGAACACCTGTTATATGTGGCCTCGTTATATTTTACGAACAAATAGGATGCATTTACCTGCGAGTACGGGCGTCTCAGTGTTAAAGAATGATAAATTGAAAAAATTAAGACGCTTTGATTCGGTCTGGTGAGTTTAGTCTTTAGGTGTGTGAAATGGTTACGGTTGAATTTGAAAAATCCATAAGCGTGGAAAAGAAATTAACCACTATCACGGTGAAAGGCAGCGTATCGGCTGATCAACTAATAAAAATTCTTGAGGATTTTTATCAAGGCGAATTCACTTTGAACCTGTTGTGGGACCTCTCTTTGACCGACGCGTCAGAACTAAAAAAGCACGAATTGGAAGAAGTGATATCGGTTGCGAAGAAGCATGCTCATCTCCGCCGTGGTGGCAAAACTGCTATTGTTGCTTCGAGGCAGGTCGATTACGGCATTGGTCGTATGTATGAAATACTTGCTGAAATTGAAAATCATCCATTGCTTCATTACGTCTCTAACGACATTCAAAAGGCAAAGGACTGGTTTGAAATGAAAGATTGACCATACCCAAATAGCCAGTCAATCAGACTGCTGTTTCCCTGTCGCCTTATAGAAACCGGTTACCGGCACGAACCCTATTCAAATTTCCCGGCAGCGAAAAAAGACCTCGTGGCATTCGTGCCATTGTTTTTGAATAAGATACACCGGCACGCTATTTAATTCCGATTAGGCGAGTCAGTTTCAAAATGTTCAATAACGATTACGTCTTCCTGCAGGGCCACTTTAACCTTGCCGCCGTTCTGCAGTTCGCCGAAAAGCACTTCCTCGGACAGTGGCCGGCGGATGGTGGTCTGAATCAGCCGCGCCAGCGGACGGGCGCCGTATTGCCTGTCGTAGCCGTGCCGGGCCAGCCAGGTTCGGGCCGCGGGATCGAGATTCAGCACAATATGCCGGGCGGCAAGCTGGGCGTTTAGTTCGTCGATGAATTTGTCCAGGATCTGTTCCATGATCTCCTGGCTCAAGGCGTCGAAGAATACGACTTCCGACAGGCGATTGCGAAATTCGGGGCTGAACAGTCGTTCGATCGCGTGTTTGCCGGCGGATAGATTCATGTCCTGATCGAACCCGATGTACCGCTTGTTCATATCCCTCGCTCCTGCGTTGGAGGTCATAATCATAATCACGTTGCGGAAATCAGCCTCGCGGCCGGTGTTGTCGGTAAGCGTGGCGTGATCCATCACCTGCAGGAGAATGTCGAACAGATCCATATGGGCCTTTTCGATTTCATCTAAGAGCAGCACGCAGTGCGGATTCTTGCGAATGGTCTCGGTAAGCAGTCCGCCATGGTCAAACCCAACATACCCGGGAGGCGCGCCGATGAGGCGCGAGACCGCGTGTTTCTCCATATATTCGCTCATGTCGAACCGTTTGAACGGCACACTCAGGCACAACGCCAGTTGTCTGGCGACTTCGGTCTTGCCCACGCCGGTGGGGCCGGCAAAAAGAAACGCTCCGATGGGCTTGTCCGGCAGGTTCAGTCCGGCACGCGACAGTTTTATGGCCGACACCACGGCGTCAACAGCGTGATCCTGACCGAACACGGCGGCTTTCATTCCGGTGTTCAGGACCGCCAGCCGGTCGCGCTCGGTTTCGCCGGGATTTAAGTCCGGTATGTTCGCCATTGACGTAACCACTTCTTCAATATCGTTCACATCGAGTTGCGCTTTCTTCTGCTCCGGCACCCGGATTTCGTTCAGGGCACCGGCTTCATCGATCACGTCAATGGCCTTGTCCGGCAGAAAACGCTCCGCAATATGTTGAAATGCCAGTTGCGCCGCGCTCTCCAAGGCATGGTCCGTGAAGTGAACTGCGTAGTATTCCTCGAATCGGGGTCGCAGTCCCCGCAGAATCTCGATGCTCTCCGCTACGGACGGCTCATTCACCTCGATTTTTTGGAACCGGCGCGCAAGGGCGCGATCGTGCTCAAAATGGCGGCGGTATTCTTCGTGGGTTGTGGCGCCGATGCAGCGCAGACTGGTGGTTTGCAGGGCCTGCTTGATCAGCCCGGAGGCATCCACGGAGGTGCCGGTGGTGGCGCCGGCCCCGACAACCGTATGAATTTCGTCCACGAACAGAATCGCCCCCAGGCCGGATTCCGCCTTCTCGTTCAGTTGTTCAATCGTCCCTAAAACGGCCTTCAGTCGCTGCTCGAACTGCCCCCGAAATTGCGTGCCTGCCAGAAGCGCCCCGAGATCGAGAGAAAAAATCTCGACCTTTTGAAGAACCAGGGGCACGTTCCCGCGCACGATGTTCTGCGCCAGTCCTTCCACCAGGGCGGTTTTCCCCACCCCGGGCTCTCCTATCAGCACAAGGTTATGTTTGAGCCGGCGACACAGCACCTGGGCCATGCGTTTGAGTTCGCTCCCGCGTCCAATCAGGGGATCGAATTTGTCGTTGCGGGCCAATTGGGTCAGGTTCGCGGTGAAGTTCTCCAATTTGAACCCCCGCTGCCGGCGCGGCGCCGTCTCGGCGGGGGCATCAAGGGCCTCGTCCGCGTCGTCACCGTGTTCTTCGGTGGTCCCGGAGAGATCATCCCCTTCTTTCGCGATGCCGTGGGAGATGAAATTCAGTACATCGATTCGCTCGATCCCCTGGCGTTTGAGCAGATAGACCGCATGGGAATCTTGTTCCAACAGGATCGAGGCCAGCAGGTCGCCCACGTCAAGATCGTTTTTGCCGGACGCCGCCATCTGCTGCAGGGTGCGTTCGATAACGCGGTGAAAGCCCAGGGTTTGCACGGGGGACAGGGCCTTGCCGGTTGTTTCGTCGTCATTCGGCCTGGAAGGAAGTTCCGGCACGTGCTCTATAAAAAACCGCGGCAGATCTTCTAACAGTTCGTCAATATCCCCATCGCAGTGATTCACAATGGCGCTGCCCGTATCGTGCTGCAGAATGCTGTAGAGCAGATGTTCCACGGTGATGTATTCATGGCGGCGCAGTATGGCTTCGCGGATTGCCCCATCGACAACGGATTGGACTTCTTGACGGCTCATAACGGACATCCTTTATCAGGCCGGTTCGGCCACGCATTTAAGCGGGAATTTGTGTTCCTGGGCCAGGTTTCGGGTTTGCAGCGCTTTGGTATCGGCAATGTCGCGGGTATAGGTTCCGGCAACGCCCTTGCCCTGCTGATGCACGTCAAGCATAATCTTTTCGGCGGCGGGCCGGGCATGATGAAAGATCGTTTCCAGCACAAGCACCACAAATTCCATGGTGGTGTAATCGTCGTTATACAAAACCACATGATAGGGCCGCGGTTGCTTTACATCAACGTGATCCTTGGTCAGCACGTCGCTTTCGAATTCATTTGCGATATCGCTCATTAAATAATATCCGGGAACCCAGTCAAAAAACGGGTTTGGTAACAGTGAGTAGCAAGAAGTTTCTTCATTGACACGAAAATATAGGAGACAGATGCCTCAGTGTCAAGAAGGGCGATGCACAATAGATTCAAGGCGCTTCGGAAACAGAATCCTGAAACACATCTATCATCGTTCCTCGATGGATACGGATTTATCATATAAAGGTTGGATGTCATAGCCGATCCCTGTAATCAAAATGCTTTCCGTTCACTATAATGTGTCATATATGGAATATTCCCGCAATTTGGATCACTATAGTGATTAATTCTTGACGAATACCCGTTCAGAATATTGTATTTAGACCACTAAAGTGAATCATCTTGATGCCCCGGTCGGCGCGCATGGCTCAAGCGCTTGCAGATTGAAAGAGACGGCCCGCAAATGGATTGGCATTTGCTCATAAAGGGCGCCGGTACTCCTCCGGGCAATCTCAGAATTGCCGAAGCAGTTCCTTCGCCCCCGCCGGATCGCTTCAGATTGGGATTTCCCCGAAGGGATATCATCGAGCAACGGGAACAATTTCTGGATTACGCGGAAGAACGCGGCGCTTATGTGGCAGGGGCTTCCAGCGTACAGGGGGAAGCGCCGAAATACCTTCTCGCGGAGGATCATGCCGGGTTGTTTCATGCAGAGGGCGCCTTGCCTGACGAAAAGGCTCGCAAATTCTGGCTTGTAAAATTCCCCCGGGGACGCCGTACAGACGAGCGAAATCAACAGGTCCTGCGCAATGAAGCCGCCTACCTGGAAGTCGCAAGAAAGTTCGGCATTCGCACCGGTGAGCCGCTTGTCTATGAGGAAGGGGTGCTGTTTGTACCGCGTTTTGACCGGAGGGTCTCGGATGGCCGCGTTGAACGTCTTGGCATGAACAGCTTGTATGCCGTGGCCAATATCCCGGGATTCGGCGCTGCGGTACATCACGATATGTATTGCCGAGCCTTGGCGCAGGTCGCCACCGATCCTGCGCGGGAGTTACGGGAATACATCCTGCGCGACATCCTTAACCTGGCCTTGCGCAATACCGACAATCACGGTCGGAACGCCGCCGTGCTGAGAGCGGGGGCACAAGTGGGTCTTTCGCCGCTTTTCGATTTCGCGCCCATGTTTCTGGACCCCGAGGGTATTGGCCGTGTCAGCCGATGGGATGATGAGCGGCCCGGCAATCAACCGGGATGGGGGATAATTTGCGAAAAATTTGGAAATTTCATGCCGCCCGGTGAAACTCGACACTGGCTGGCGGACCTGAGCGAAGAAGTCCTGCGACTGCCCGACGCAATGGAACATCAGCGCGTCGATGACGACATCATTCAGAGGCTCGCAGGCTGGATTAACGAGGTGGCGGCAGCTCTTGCGGAAGCCCGGCCGCGGACATGGCGATAGGAGAGCCCCATGAAACGATTCACCCCCGCTGAAATGGCCCGAATGAAAGAAACACTCTATGTGGGCCTGGCCCGAGGCGAGATCGATGTGCGGGAAGCGACACGGAGGATGCGCAAAATCCTTGGAATGAGCCAGAATGATTATGCCCGGAAAGTAGCCGGCATTTCCCCGCGGATACTATCTCAATTCGAGAACGGTTCAGGCAATCCGACCTTGGCAACGCTGGAAAAAATCGCCTCGCCCTTCGGCGTCAAGGTCACATTCCTCCCGCCGAAGGCTTGGAGAATCAAAGGAGAAAAGGAAGCTTCGGCGGGGGTATGAGGAACAAAGGGTCAGCGCAATTCCCGGCACCGCTACTGGGTAAACGACAATCGTGGCCCTGGATCGAAAAATTACTTGAAATCATGAGTCCGTTTTTAGAGAAAAGTACCAGGCAAATGATTGTTTTGGTCAACGATGTGGGTCTTTGGAAGGTCTCCTTTGTTAGTGCCCATCGCTGATTCGACAGACATCACAACAAGAGAGATAAAGGGTGCATTAGAAGGAATTGACTCCCTTTCGGAGCCATGTTGCGGCATGAAATTGAGGCCTCGAAAACCCGGAAAAAAACCAAAGAAGCGCGATAATTGATGTGCTGTCCCCGGAATTCCCTACCTATACCAAATACGTGATCCGCCCCATTTACTTTTCAACCTTAAATGATGAAAGTTACAAGAAATCACAAGGAAGACAGCCGCAATTGTGGTTTGATTTGTTAGGCGCATTACGTGGTCGCGAAATTTCGAGGAGGGGACATGGAAACATTAATGGAATTTGAGGAAGAAGGACCTAAAGAGTAAATCCAGCAAAAAAGAAGGGCGTTTAAACCAAAAATTTGGTTTAAACGCCCAACGATGATAAAGTGGCGTCCCCAAGGGGATTCGAACCCCTGTCGCAGGCGTGAAAGGCCTGTGTCCTGGACCTGGCTAGACGATGGGGACGTTGTCGGTAAAAAAACTTGATTGACAGCGTATTTATGGTCACCGTCGAGGCTGTCGCCTCAGATGCAGTCCTGAATATGTACCAACAAGAGCATTGATCTGCTCTTTTTTAAAAAACGATTTATACTATAAGGAAATCGCAGTGTCAAATAAAATCGTTCAGGAATCGTGAAAAAAATATCCTTTCCGTTACGGGGAATTGAAAGTATCACGGGCTCTTCGAAAAGATGCCCATCTCCTGATTGTATCCATCTATTCTGATAGTTATCCAATATCTCAGACGAAATTTTCTCCGCCGTGTCTCCTCTTGGATAGGGTTTTGGTTCGTTCTTAAGGCACCATAAAAGTTGTACTCCAAAGGTAATAAGGGGCTAAGGTTCCCGTGGGCGATGCCAAGAGATAAAGGGTGTACGTGCCGGCGGGGAGCAGAGAGGAAGGGATTTCGCCGAAGAGCGTTCCCTGAATGTCCTCTTTTACGTTTTCCTTCCATGGGACCAGTCCTTCCGAGACCGGCTGGAAGGTATTATCCGGCTTTAATATGAAGAGATCGGGGTTTAGGGCTGGGGCAGACAGGCCAAAATAGATATCCACGGCGCTTGAAAACGGCCCGATTCCCACGTTCAGATCAATGCTATTCCCTCCCGTTGCAATGGTTCCGACGCCGATGGGTCCTGCCAGGGCCGGGTCGGTTCTTCTCTGGGGAGTTACGGCTGCGGTGTACGGAAACGTCTGTCCGTAGGTGGGAAGCGGCACAACCGTATGCTCGTAGGCGCCGATG
>JBBSAR010000058.1:0-14470 GCA_038252125.1 Desulfatiglandales bacterium | reverse complement strand
GAAACTGAAAAGAAACTGAAGATCAAAAATATCCCTTACGATGCACTGACTCCGAGGGAGCAGGAAATTATGGCGCTCCTGTGCGAAGGCCGTCAGGCGAAAGAGATTGCAAAACAGCTTTTCATCAGCCCAAAAACCGTTGAAAACCACCGCGCAAATATCATGGCTAAATTGGATGTTCACAGCACCCTTGAGCTGGTTCGCTACGCCGTCAAACTGGGATTGGTCGATGTGGAGCTTTGGAAGGGATAGGCGTGAATCGGGGAAAGACGAGGTTGAAAGTCCCATGGCTTTTGAAATGTTGGAAAAAGGCTCCGATCCGGGGCCTTTTTCGGTCTGGGGAAATTTCCCGGCCCATGGGGGTTTCTCCCATAGAAATGAGACATTTTATCTATTGACTATGCAATAAGTCACCCTAATAATGAACCTTAACGGAGGAAGTTTGAGAAAGGAGGCTTACCATACCCACCTAAAATTTATGTGCCGACATGCTGCGAGTATTTCAGTTTGATCCTTTCCATCTCGGAACAGAGAGAAAAGGATCTTCATCGACCCTTGTGCAACATGGCAAAGGTCAAGCAGTAAATAATTCCCTTTCAAAAGAAGAAACCTAAAAAGAACTGAAAAGAATTGAGGGGTGGATCTTTCCCCCTGTAGATCAAGGGGTCCCTCGCGGTTGCGCCGGAAAAGAGGGGCGGCACCGCAAAAGGCAGGGAGGTCGATATGTGCAAAGTGCTTTTGTTTGATAAAGACGAAGTAATCCGAATGTTGTATCGAGAAACCCTGGAGGAAGAAGGATTCTCCGTGGTTGATACGGGAAAACATGAAATATTCTGCCAAATGATCGAAGAAGAATCTCCGGATATTGTGGTCATGGGCGCGGACCAGAATCAGTGGCACAGCCTTCACCTGCTTCAGACCATCCGCTGGCGTTACTCTGACCTTCCAGTGATCCTTTGCACCACCCATTGCCATGTTAGACAGGATTCCAAGGCCCTGGCGGCCGACTATATTCTGGTCAAAGGGTCGGACACAGGCGAGCTGTTGAAAAGTCGGATTCAAATGATTCAGAATACCATGGCGCCCATGATGGAACTGGGCCATCCTGCAACGAACGGTCTGTCGAAACATAGGGATCAGGAATCCCGCTGGTATGGATCTTACCGTAACTATCCTTGCCATGCCTGAAATGGCGACGTTGCCCTGTTTGGAGTTCTCCCCTCGTTCCCGGTCTCTGCCTGGAAATACAGAGGGGGGAACTCTCCTTTCAATAAAGACCTCACGAAACCATTCAATGTTCTCACCGGCAAACGCAACCGTTTGAACCCCACTTGCCCCTTCGATTTCTGTTTGAACTGTCCGGCATTTTATGGTTATATGCAAGCATTTGGCTTGACCATCCGAATATTCTGATGTCCTCGGCCGTTTGCCGAAAGCCTGCCACGGTATTGCGCATAAGGGGATCGGAACTAAGGGAAATGATGGTCCACAATACCGATCTGGGCTTTTATCTGATGGAAAAACTCTGCTTTTTATTGCGGGACAGGATACAGGGCGCCTATGGGGCCATGGAGAGACTTTGAGATACATGTATGGAAACGCTTGAGAAGAACGACTTGATTGAACAGGAAGAGGCCATGCTGAAGGAGATCGGCAAGGAGATCTCCCGTTTCAGTCGTGAAAGAAAGAATCTAATTCCCATCCTCCAGATGGTTCAGGAAAGGCACGCCTACCTGGATGCCAGGGTCATCAATATGGTCGCGGACCACCTGGAAATTGCCGTCTGCGAGGTCTACGGGGTAGCCACCTTCTACAACCAGTTCCGCTTTCATCCTCCGGGCAAACACCATATCAAGGTCTGTCTGGGCACTGCCTGCCATGTAAGGGGAGGAGGAATTATCCTGGAAAACTTTGAAAGGAAACTCGAAATCAAGGATGGCGAAACGACGTCCGACAGGGAATTCAGCCTGGAACGGGTGGCTTGTGTGGGATGCTGCGCCCTGGCGCCGGTTGCCGTGGTAGGGGAAGATGTGCACGGCAAAGTGGCGCCGAGCAAGGTGGAGGGGCTGATCCTGGGCTTCCAGATTGAAAAGGAGAAGAAGCAACGGGAAGAAAGGAAGGCAGATGGTTGATATGCATCAGGTTTCCGGAGTCGCATCCGCATACGGGGCTATTCGGGAGAAAGCCGAAAAACGCCGAAAGGAATGCAGAAAAGAGGTTCTTCCGAGGATTTATGTGGGGCTGGCCACCTGCGGTATTGCTTCAGGCGGTTTGGAAACAAAAAAGGCCTTTGAAGAAGCCCTCGTTCAAAGCGGTGTGGAGGCCCGCATCCATACCATGGGGTGCATCGGCCACTGTTACGCGGAGCCGGTTGTGATCATCGAAAATCCCGGTTTCCCGCCCATTCTTTATCCCAACGTTACCCCTGGAAAAGCAAAGATGCTGGTCCGGTCGTTCCTGGAAAAGGGAGATCCTCTTTTCGAGCATCTGCTGGGGGCCATGGAAGAAAATGAGATGATCCCCCAAGTGTGGGATTTCCCCCGATTCAGCCAGGAAAAACGGATTGTTATGGAAAAGTGCGGGATCGTAGATCCCGAGAGCCTGGACGATTACATCGCCCTGGGCGGTTATGGGGCCCTTGCCAAGGCCCTTCAGATGGAACGAGACGAGATTATCGAGTGGATCACGAGCGCTGGTCTCCGGGGCAGGGGAGGGGCGGGCTTTCCAACCGGCATGAAATGGGGTCTGGCAAAAAGGGCGGGCGATCTCCAAAAAACGATCATCTGCAACGCGGACGAAGGAGATCCCGGCGCGTACATGGACAGGACCATCCTCGAGAGCAATCCCCATCAGGTGCTTGAAGGGATTGCCATTTGCGCCTATGCCGTAGGAGCTGAAGAAGCTGTCGTTTATGTGAGGGCGGAATACCCCCTTGCGGTAAAAATGATTACCCTGGCCATCAACCAGGCAAAAGAAAGAGGACTTCTGGGAAAGGAGATACTTGGCAGTTCTTTTGATCTGGAGATGTTTCTCTTCCAGGGGTCCGGAGCATTCGTATGTGGAGAGGAGACGGCCCTGATCAGGTCCATCGAAGGGCACAGGGGAATGCCGCAACACAGGCCGCCTTTTCCGGTGGAAAGGGGATTGGGCGGAAAACCAACGGTGATCAACAATGTGAAAACCCTGGCCTCCGTTCCGCCCATTCTGGAACACGGGCCGGACTGGTATAGAAAAACCGGTACGGAAAAGAGTCCCGGGACGGCTATCTTTTCCGTGGTGGGGGATGTGCTGCACGCGGGTCTTGTGGAAATCCCCATGGGCGTCCCTCTGCGGACTCTCATCTTTAATATCTGCGGGGGAGTTCCCGGCAGGAAGGCATTCAAGGCCGTTCAGATCGGAGGACCTTCCGGCGGTTGTCTGCCGGCTGATTTTCTGGATACGCCCATTGACTTCGATTCCCTCATCAGCGCCGGGGCCATGATGGGCTCGGGGGGGATGGTGGTCATGGATGAAGACACCTGCATGGTGGACGTAGCCCGGTATTTTCTGGAGTTTACACAAAAGGAATCGTGCGGAAAGTGCACTTTCTGCAGAATCGGGACCCAGCACCTGCTGAACATTCTGGAGAGGATTACCAAAGGGGAAGGCCGCGAAGGTGATCTTGAACAGTTGGAAGCCCTGAGCAGGGATATTAAGGCGGGGTCCCTGTGCGGTCTGGGCAAGACCGCTCCCAATCCGGTCCTGACTTCCCTGAAATATTTCCGGGAGGAATACGAAGCCCATATTCATGAAAAGAGATGCCCGGCGGGCATGTGCAGGAGTCTGACGGCCTTCTACATCGACCTGGAGAAATGTGCCCGCGGGTGCGATGCCTGCGTGGGGTGTTGTCCGGTGGAGGCCATTTTCACTACCAAGAACCGCAAAAAAGGGGTGGATCAGACCCTCTGCGTCAAGTGCGGGGAGTGCGTGCAGGCCTGTCCCCCCGAATACAATGCAGTGGTGCGGGTGTCTCCTCCTGAGCTTGCTCCGATTATTGAACGGCCAAAACCATGATTGAATTAACAGTGGATAACCGAAAGATTGAGGCGGAAGAAGGGCTTTCCATTCTGGAAGCCTGCTTGCAAAACGATATCTATATCCCGAATCTTTGTTTCTTGAAAGATATGGATCACCCACCGGCGTCCTGCAGGCTGTGCTTTGTGGAGATCCAGGGCAGGAAAGCTCCGGTAACATCCTGCAAAACGATGATCGATGGCAACATGGTGGTCCGGACAGATTCTCCGGAAATCAGGGGTCTGCAGCGCACCGCCCTTGAGCTTCTCCTTTCGGTCCACCATGTAGATTGCGGTCACTGCACTGCGAACAAGCGCTGCGAGTTGCAGAAAATCGCAAAGTTCCTGAAGGTTGGTCTGAAACCAAAACACCTGGACCAACTGGCCGGGATGAGCGATCCGGTGGAGGTTTATCCGGGGCTTACCTATTTTTGGAACCGGTGTGTCCTGTGCGGCAGATGTATTCATGTGTGTGGCACAAGAAACAAAAGGCCTCTTATGGCTTTCGCCAAGCGGGGATTTCATACGGAGATCAGCTTTTACGGAGAAGAAAACGGCTCCGGATACGACTGTGAGCGCTGCCTTCATTGTGTGGCGGCCTGCCCGGTAGGGGCTTTGGTGGGCAAGGAGTAAAAATGACCGATTCTAATCAAGATTTGAAAACCGACGAAGAACCGAATAAAGAGAATGGAATTTTTGCTTCGGTTATTGCCAATCTGCCCCAGGGCATCATTGTCTGCAACGCCAGGGGAGAAATCCTTTTATACAATAAGCCGGTGAATGCCATTTTGAACCTGGAAGAAGATCACGGGCCTTTTCCATTTTCGGGGCAAATGATCACGGCTTTGATTGATAAAAATCTTATTGAGCACACCTTAGATGAAATCAATGAACGATTGAAAAAAAATGCATTGGATACAGCCTCTTATTTTGTTTTTAGAGTACATCAGAATACGGTCCGATCAAGGGTAACGCCCATGCTTAATTCTGCCGGACAATTTAAAGGGTTTGTTTTGATATTAGAGGATATCACCCGGCAGAATGAGATCGATAAAAAAATGGAAGCCACTTTGCACTCTCTTGCGAAAAATGCTCGATCGCCTATTGCAAGCATACGTGCCGCCATAGAGACGATAATGGACTATCCCGGAATGGACCAGGCACGCCAGGATAAATTTAAAGAGATTATTCACAATGAATCCCTTGCATTGAGTAATATCTTAAATGAGGTCTCGGAAAACTATACCAGTCTGACCGGGATCCAACAATCCATGGAAACCATACCGGCAGCGGATTTTCTTGAAACCATTGCCCGAAGATCCGGTGAAAAGCTCGACATACAATTAAGCCTGGAAGATATTGACAGGGATATATGTGTGAAAGCAGACCGGTATGCCCTTACCATGGTGATTCTTTTTCTGCTGAGTCAGTTGAAGGATAAGACAGGGAGCCAAGCGTTTTTTGGCGCTGTTGCCATGAGCGATGGAATTGTCAGTATTGATCTTCACTGGCAAGGCCGGGCACTTGGAGTAGATACGATCAAAAAGTGGGAAGACCAATACCCTGATATTTCAGGGCAGATATTTCCCTTCACCTTAAAAGAGGCCATCAATGCCAATCATGCCGCCATTTGGCCGTTTGAGGCAGGGGACGACACGGCAATGCCATATCTCAGGCTGTTGATACCCGGAGATAAACCGGAAGACGGTCAGATTGTAAAACCGATGATCGTATTGCCTGAAGCAAAATTCGAGATCTATAATCCCGAGCTGTTCAACAAATCCGGCCTGGACCCGGAACTGGACAATCGCCTCTTAACCGAACTGACCTATACCGCCCTTATCCGTGAAATCAGCCAGGCAAAGGCCTTGGAAACCATTATGGGTAAACACAGCCAATTGCCCAGATTGATCCACAGCATGTTAACCAGCGGGACCAAGACCAAGACCGTGACCTGGCTGATCACCACATTTTCCGATGCGATTCTAAAAAAGGTTATTGAATTCGCTCTCAATGAACAGGGGCCGCCGCCTGTTTCGTTTGCATTTATTACCCTCGGCAGCGAAGGAAGACAGGAGCAGACACTGAAGACCGATCAGGACAATGCCATTATTTTTCAAGACATAGATCCACGCTCCGGTCTGACGGAAAAGGCGGTTCAATACTATTTTCTCGAACTGGGCGAAAAAATATGTTTATGGCTGGATCAGGCGGGCTATGATCTTTGTCTGGGTGGGATCATGGCCAAAAATGAAAAATGGTGCCGGCCTCTTTCCACCTGGAAAGGGTATTTTACCAAATGGATTCGTACGGCAGAGCCTGAAAATCTCCTGCATACCACGATCTTTTTTGATTTCAGGCATGCCCATGGAGACAAGAATCTTACAGAGGAATTGAGATTTCATCTGGTACATTCTCTAAGAGCGCGATCCGGATTTTTAAGATTTTTGACTCAGAATTCTTTGGGATTTCGCCCGCCCATCGGTTTTTGGGGTAATTTTTTAGTTGAGTCCAAAGGCACGCATAAAAAATGTCTGGATATCAAAACCTGCATGGCGCCGATGGTTGATTTTGCTCGTATCTATTCTTTAAAAAACGGCATCATCCAGACCAACACCCAGAGCCGATTGTATCAATTATACAGCAAGAGCGTGCTTGACCGGGATGATTACAACGAGATTGAACAGGCCTATAGTTTTTTGCTGCAGCTTCGGTTTATGCGGCAGATCAATGCGATTCTCGGTGAGAATGTGAAACCGGATAATTACATCAATCCCAAAAAACTCTCTAAAATAGAACAAAGAATGCTAAAAGAAGTGCTCAAGAAGATACAGTTGCTTCAAATGCGTCTGACAAAAGAATTTATCGGAGAATAGAAAGGTCTATCGATCGTCCTTTAAAAGCTCGTTTACACGATCCACAACATGGGAATTGGAGAAGGGTTTTGTGATGTAGTCATCCGCAGTAAGCCCCATTCCCTTTGCAATATCAATGGTTCTTGCCATGGCTGAAAGAAATACGATTTTCATGGTTTTAAAGTGGGGATTCATTCTGATCTTTTGGCAGACCTCATATCCGTCCATCCCTGGCAGCATAATATCGAGGAGGATGAGATCCGGATTATAATTTTCGATCAAATCAAGGGCCTTCTCTCCGGTATCCGCCACTTTGACGTCATAATGATTCTGTTCCATCAGGAACTCAAGGGGAACAACAATATTGGGCTCATCATCAACGATCAATATTTTTTTTGGCATGATTTCCTCCCCTGATCTGCTTAAACCGGTGATCCATTATAACATCAAAAACCGTGTCTTGTCATCCCTTTCCATTATGAGGACCCGGAATCCTGTTTTATCGGAATAGTAAAAACAAACTTTGCTCCTTTTCCCGGTTCACTTTCCACCCATATCTTCCCTTTATGGGCTTCAATAATATGCTTGGTAATGGTGAGTCCCACCCCTGTTCCAAATGGTCTTCTCTTGGAAGAATCTTTAATTTGCCTGAATTCCTCAAAAATAATCTCCTGGTCCGCCGGACTGATTCCCATCCCATTGTCCCTTACATATACGCAGATTGAATCCTGCTTCCTTGCCAAGCCGATTTCAATCCGTCCGTGATCCGTGTCGCAAAATTTCACCGCATTGGATAGCAGATTTATCATGACCTGTATGAAACGGTCTCGATCCACTGACGCATACACTCTTTTTTCCGGAAGATCCAATTTCAGATCAATATGATTGTCCTGAATGAGCTGGCTTGTTGATGCCACGGAGTCTTCAATAATTTCTCCAATATCGTTTTTTGAAAACTCCCATTGAATTTTACCGGATTTGATTTTTTGAAAATTCAGGACATCATTGATCAGCCTGGACAGCCTTTCACTTTCCGTAATGATAATTCCGGAAAATTTTTCATGCCGGGCGGCATCCAAATCCGGATTTGAATGCAGGATCTCAGCCAGCGCCCTCACGGATGTTAAAGGGGTTCGAAGTTCATGGGTCACCGTGGAAATAAATTCATTTTTCAAGTGATCCAGTTCTTTGAGCTGTTCATTTGCGGCGGCAAGATCCCTGGTGGTTGATTCAAGTTCCCGGCTGTAAATAATAATCTGCTGGGTTTCATCAAGGATGCTCATAATATCATGGACTCCCAGAGGTTCTTCCTGGACCACCGAGGTCACCATGGCATGGGCGGAAGCCGATCCTATAGCCCCTGCCAGAAGTTTTTCCGTATAACTGACAAGACCCGCGTCCGCGGTCAGTTCCTGCTCAAGGTTGATCTGATTGTCCTTTGCGTATGCCTCCAAGGCCTCATGGGTACGAGCTTTTCCAAGAAAGCGTTCAAGAATGGATCTTAATTCCCCTACGGAAGCGGTTGCTCTCCAGAAAGAGGATTTTTCCGCTTCCACGGAATGCTTGAACACATCCACAAATAAAGTCGCCTGTTTCTTTTCAACTTCATCCTGCGTGGAAAACAGAGATACCCCGAAAAACAGACCAATATTAAAGAACATGCTCCAGAATACGGTATGGGCGTATTGGTTAAATCCTTCAAGGTTTGCGCCCAGCCCGAATAATTGCTGGGGTTTCAATAGTTCTATCCCGAAGGGACCATAGGTTAAAAAACTTTCCAAGGGAAACCGGGCCTGGGCAAGCGATGGCAACACAAGCGTATATGCCCAAATGAAAAATCCTGCGATCAGACCGGATAATGCACCTGCGCGCGTGGCGCCCTTCCAGAAAATCCCCCCGATAATGGCCGGTGCAAATTGCGCTACCGCCGCGAATGAGATTAGGCCTATAGATACAAGCGTATAATATTTAACCACAAAATGGAAATAAAGATATCCCAGGATGAGAACCAGAAGGATGGCGGCTCGTCTGATATTCAGCAGAATATTACTTAAGTCATTTCTCTGGGAGAGTTTAAACGCGGACAGTCGAAATAATACCGGCATGACAAGGTCGTTGCAGATCATTGTCGACAACGCAATGGTTTCAACAATGACCATTCCTGTTGCGGCGGATAGACCTCCGATAAATACAAACAGGGTTAACGCATTATGATGTTCAGCCAGCAAAAGCATGAGCGCAAAAAAGTCCGCGTCCACAACCTTTTCCCCGGCAAAACTCAACAGCCCGGCAAACGCGATGGGGATGACAAAAATATTGATGAGCAGCAGATAGAGGGGAAAGAGCCATATGGCTTTATTTAGATGCTTTTCATCCACGTTTTCCACAACGATCATCTGGAACTGACGGGGAAGAAAAATAATCGCCAGCATGGATACAAACAACCCGCCGTACCATCCCGAGAACCCGGCTGCATTCATTTCCATAACAAAGAGTTTCTTAATCCCGGGAAGGATACTGGATTTTTCAAAAAGGTCCGCAAAGCCATTATAAATGCCATAGGTTACAAATAGCCCGACAGAAAGGAACGCTAAGAGTTTAACTACGGATTCAAAGGCAATAGCGGCCACCAGGCCTTCATGACGCTCCGTGGCATCCAGATGCCGTGCACCGAAAAGAACAGCAAAGGCTGCCAGAAGCAGGGCCACATAAAGTGCCGTATCGTGAAATAATGGCGGCAGCTGGGTCAATGAGCCCATCCGGGAACTGCTGCTTAAAAGCTGGTATGTCGTAGAAATGGCTTTAATTTGAATTGAAATGTAAGGAACAATGCCAAGAACGGCGATAATCGTTACAACCCCTGCTATGGTTGAGCTTTTGCCATAACGCGATGCAATAAAGTCGGCAATGGAGGTGATCTTGTTTGCTTTGCTGATCCGAATGATCTTCCTTATGACCGGAAACCCCAGGATCATGGTCAGGGTCGGACCGATATAAATATTTAAAAACCCGGTAATCCCGGATCGGCTTGCAGCGCCGACACTACCGTAAAATGTCCAGGCCGTGCAATATACCGCAAGAGACAGGGCGTAAATGTATGGATTGCTGATAATGCTTTTACCGATTTCCGCCCGTTTTCTTCCATAAAAGGCAATGGCAAACAGAAGGCTGATATATCCGAAAGATAGGAGGAGTATGGCTTTTTGCCCAATCATGATTTAAGAATCGATCCTGTCTTCCGTTGATTTGGATTTATCCAGATGAATTTCCGGGTTGGTTTCAGCACAAATGATCATCAGGCCGATCAGCAGAAGCCAGGCTGAGAACATAAAGAAAAAGAATATGGGGATGCCTAAAAACACTGCCTTTGTATTAAACAGCGTCATCATCGGATAAGAAAATAAGAAATTGCCTAAGAGAAACAGGCCTATGAATCGGCTGGTTTTTGATTTTTCATCAATCATCGGATCATCTCCCGTGTTCAACAAGTTGTGATACAAAGAGATTTCTATCCTATTGTGAATACAAAAACGCTTGGAATAAATGCGGAAATTTGAATTAAACGATCTGGTAATGTTGATTGTCTCTTCCAACTTGAAAAAAGCACCGAATGCTTAGGCGTTGGAGATACCTATTTTCGTACCCTTTTTAGCAGTCGTCCGTCAATAAAAACTAATCCAATAAAAGTAATGAACAGCATGGCCATCATTACGGCGCGACATATGATGGCTCCAGGCTCTCCATTTTCCCACTTTTTAGTCCGCCTCTCTTTAATTTCAATGATAATGAACCTCCGCATCAATATCGCCTTTTTCGAGGAGATATCCGATTTCCTTTCTCAAAATACCGCAGGAGACGGCACAGGCTTTTTCTTTACGTTCCATTCCAGACCCCTTGACATATTGTTCTAAATTTGAAGCCATCTGCCCACCCTTCAATTTGTATTTTCTTCAATTTAGACTAATAAAAAAGTGTGACAAAAAAAACAAATAAATCTAATAATATCGAACCATGGTCGTATTGTGGAAAAATCCTTAGAATGTTGTAAGGAGAATTTTAAGAAAGGAGCGTATCATGGAAGAATGGAAGAAGACTACCTGCGTGATGTGCGCTGTCTGCTGCGGCCTTGAAGTTAAAGTTGAAAACAACCGTATTGTTAAAGTCCGTCCTGACAAGGACAGCCCTATCAGCGAAGGATACGTCTGCCGAAAGGGCATGAACATCGCTTATCATGAGCACAATGCGGACCGGTTGCTTTACCCGATGAAGAAAGCGGGCGGCAAGTTTGAACGCATAAGTTGGGATCAGGCAATCGGCGAGATCGCGGAAAAACTCAAGAAGATACTTCAAGAGCATGGGCCGCGGTCCCTGGCCTCGGTAGCCGGCGGGGGCGAATTCAACTTCTACCCGGCCCGGTTCCTGGTCGGCTTCGTTCGGGCTCTCGGGTCGCGATACCAGTACTCATCCGCCAACCAGGAGTTTTCCGGCCGGTATTGGGCGCACGGGCTAACATTCGGAAGCCAGATGCTCGAGTTGGCGCCTGATTACGAGAATACCGAGATGCTGATGGCCGTCGGTTGGAATGGGATGATGAGCCACCATATACCCCAGGCCAGGAGAGTATTGACCAGAATCTCCA
Organism: Desulfatiglandales bacterium; assembly: GCA_038252125.1. Lineage (GTDB taxonomy): Bacteria > Desulfobacterota > DSM-4660 > Desulfatiglandales > Desulfatiglandaceae > DUZB01. The sequence continues at coordinate 2,924 of JBBSAR010000058.1, read as the reverse complement.
AAGACCCGGACAAGCTGCTTGTAGTGATCGACCCGCGGCGTTCGGAAACCGCGAAAATAGCGAATATTCACCTGGCCCTTCGGCCGGGTACGGATGCCTTGCTGTTAAAATCGATGATTGCCATCATCCTCAAAGAGGGTATGCATAATCAGGAATACATTGACAAGCACGTTAACGGGTTCAAGGAGATACTGCCCTGGTTTGCCGGATTTGACGTGAACGCGGCGCTAAAGGTCTGCGAACTGGAGTACGACCAGGTGTTCCGGGTCTGCCGGGAATTCTCCAAACGCCGGTCCTGCCTGCGTGACGATCTTGGCATCCTTATGAACCGGCACAGCGCCCTTGTATCCTATCTGCTCGTTGTGCTGCTGGCGATCCGCGGACGCATCGGTGTGCCGGGAGGAAACTACCTTGTGGGCGGAAAGATGTACTCAGATCCGAATGATCCCAAGACGTGGAGGACAGCGGTGACCAATATCCCGGCCATCGGGGGGATGTTCCCTCCCAATGTGATGCCGGAAGAGATCGCAAACGAACGTCCCGACCGGCTGAGGGCCGCCTTCGTCCTGGGCGCCAATCCATTGCGGTCTTATGCCGATACCACCGCGTATGAAGAGGCATTCGGGCGGCTCGATCTGCTGGCGGTAACCGAGATCGCAATGAGTGAGACCGCCGCACTTGCACACTATGTTCTGCCCTGCAGGTCAACCTACGAATCATGGTCAACGGCCGACGCTATTATCCCCTCCAAAACCAACGAAGGTTTCCTGGACGTATACAGCCGGATGCGCCGGCCTGTTGTTGAGGTAGAAGGAGAGCAGAAAGAAGCTGGTGAGATATTCACTCTCCTGGCCGACGCCATGGGGCTGATTCCCGCACTGCCCGACTCACTTTACCAGGCTGCCGGAAGCGGCAGCCTGAGGACATACCGTGATGCGCTGATAGGTTATGTAATGGAGCATCCTGAGAACATGATGTGGGCGCCCTTCATAGCAGCCAAGACGCTGGGTAATGCTATCGGTTCCGCCCACCTGGCCAGCTATTTCACCGGGTTCTTACAGAGGTCCCCGGCAAAGCAGAAGGAGGCGGCAGGGGTGGGATTCGACGCCGGACCGGACCAGGGGCCGGCCCTCTACCAGGCCATCATCGACCATCCGGAAGGCGTGCTGGTCGGAGTACAGGATATCGGGAAAAACCTTGGTAGATTGGCCACAAAGGACGGCAGGATACGGCTTCATACCGCGGAGGCGGAAGACTGGATAAAGGAAATCAGCCCCGGTGAGGAAGAGAAACGGCTAAAAGTTGATGCTGAATTTCCATTGATCCTGATGGCAGGACGTCATATGGACATGAATTCCAATACGGCTATGCGGGACCCTGCGTGGAACGAAGGCAGGCGGCCCTGCACCCTGGCAATAAATCCCTCTGATTCAGAAACCCTGGGTATCGTTGACAAACAGATGGTAAAGGTCGTCACGGAAGCCGGCGAGGAAACAATAGAGGCCGAAGTAACCACGGATGCCAGAAAAGGCCAGGTCATCATTCCGCAAGGCTTTGGTCTGGTCTATGATGGCGTTACATACGGCGCTAACGTCAATAGATTAACAAAAAACACAAACCGAGACTTTGTCGGAACCCCGATGCACCGCTATGTTCCCTGCCGGGTTGAAGCGGCATAACTCAATGGTTGGCCCATAACATAATACCCTGAACAAAGGAGTTAAAGACAATGGCTGAAATGACCAAGCGTATGAAAGAGCTGTTTGACAAAGTTCCAACCGTAGTGCTGACCACCGCGACCCCGGACGGGACGCCCAACGGCGTGCCTATCGGTTCCAAGAAGATCCTCGACGACAACACCATCCTTTTCTCGGACCAGTTCATGAACAAGACTTTGGCCAACATAAAAGCCAACCCTAAGGTAGCCGTCACATTTTGGGACGGGACAGAGGGCTACCAGTTGAAAGGAACGGTGACCATCGAAACAAAAGGCGACCGTTTCGAGGAGACGGCCGCCTGGATAGAGGACCTGGGAAACAAGATCGGATTCCCGCTGAAGTCCAAGGGTGCGATCATCATGAACGTTGAGGAGATATACGGAGTCTCGCCCGGGCCGGGGGCGGGCAAACAACTGGCATGAAGCCAGTGTATGAAAAAGACGGAGAAGCAGGAATTCCATTTTTAGGTGCAACGTATCTGATAGATGCTAACGCAATGCAACTTATCGATTTTGAGGCTCTGGCATTTTTGCTAACGATATTTGTTCAGCTTTTGACAAAAACATGCCGTTCCTCAACGCCTTTCAAAGGAAATACAGCCACCACCATTCCGATAAAACCCGAGAGCAGGCCGGCGGCGGCTCCGGTCCAGCCAATCCGAATGGCTCGCATCAGTTTACCGGCGCCCATATTCACGCCGACCATTGAGGTGAGTGCGGCGCCGATTCCGAATATCAGGGGTATCATCAAAAACTCCAACCGTGCCCCGATGCCGTATCCCGCAAGAGCCGCAGGACCAAAACGACTGACCAGGCGGTGATGCACAGTATCGTAAAAACGTTGAGGATTGGTGATAATGAGGCCGGCAATCCCACTTTCAGGATATCTCTGAAAAGAGCGATCTCCAAGGATTAACCGTTTTTACTTTTTTGCCGGGGTTTTTCCCGGCATTTTTCTCTGCTTCGCTTCCTTGGATGACATACACGGTCTGGGGCCTTTCAATCAATGGTTTTACGACCGTGTTCAAATGGGATTTTTTATCCGTTCAATTGAATTGTCAAGCCAAGAAATAGGGGGAATATGGAAGGTTCCCGGAAAAGGAAAAGGCAGAGCCCGGGATGGGACTCTGCCTTGTATAAAGGGGTTAAATCATGAAAGGAGGTTAATCTGATCGTTGATTAGCCAACAGGGTGATGGTCAAAATGG
>JBBSAR010000057.1:0-14490 GCA_038252125.1 Desulfatiglandales bacterium | reverse complement strand
TCCAAAGCACTTTTTATGTCAAATTGCACAGCACTTTTCATGCCAAAATTCTTGTTTCGTTGTATCCTGTTCAAAACCTGGTTATGCATGGAAACCTGATGGGATCGATCTCCGTACTTGATGGATTTGCTTTTCAGGCGATAGTGCTTTGAGCATGACAAAAAAAACGGCGGATATCGCGTGATATATATCCGCTGCAAACAGGAGGTTAAAAATGAAAGCAATGGTTTTGAGCAGGACGTGGGAAAGGTCGATGGCCTGGGAAAAGGAACAACCCGTTTCAGCATCGGCGATAGGGTGGGCATCGGCTGGATCTACTCTTCCTGCGGCCGATGTTGCAAGAAGGGACATCAGTGAATTCTTGGATCTTGCGGCTCGGATTCCCATAAAACCGCAGTTCGAGGAATTCCAATTGCAGGAGGCAAACAGTGCCCTTGTTGAGCTGAAGGAGCGAAAGATTCAGGGGGCAAAGGTGCTGCTGTTATGATTTTGTCATCTTTTCTTTTATGCCTTCTGCAAAAGGCGCCCTGATCACCCCCTTTTCCGTTATGATGGCGGAAACAAAACGGGACGGAGTGATATCGAAGGCGGGATTCAGAATCTTTACCCCCGGCGGACCGATCCTGACTTTTCCGAAACGGCAGATCTCTTCCCTGCCACGCTCCTCCACCGGGATCTCGTCTCCCGTCTTGATGGCCGGATCGATCGTTGAAAGGGGCGCCGCAACATAAAAGGGGATGTTGTGCTCTCTGGCCAGCACTGCCACCTGATAGGTTCCGATCTTGTTCGCCACATCCCCGTTTGAGGCGATTCTGTCCGCCCCCGTAATAACCAGATCGATCTTTTTTTGTCGCATGAATGTGCCCGCGGCATTGTCCGCGATGACGGAAACAGGGATGTTGTCTTCCATCAACTCAAAAGCGGTTAATCTCAGGCCTTGAAGCCATGGCCTGGTCTCGTCGGCCAGGACCTGAATCTTTTTTCCCTTTTCATAAGCCGCTCGAATGACCCCCAGCGCTGTTCCGTACCCCCCTGTAGCGAGAGAACCCGCGTTACAGTGGGTAAGAATCGTGGCGCCTTCCGGGACCAGAACTTCTCCATGCTTGCCCATGGCGCGGTTGATCTCGATGTCCTCAGCGAGGATGTTTTCGGATTCCTTTCGCAAAGATGCCTGAATCTCGGATACGGAGAAATCCACCATGCCTTCAGCAAGGGCCTTCATCCTGTCCACTGCCCAGCCCAGGTTTACGGCGGTGGGGCGGGCACAGCGCATGTCGGCGCAGATGGTTGCAAACTTTTGCAGGAAGTTCCGCCTGTCACGGGTCCGGATAGAGCCGGCTCCAAGAGAAAGCCCCATGGCGGCGGCTATGCCGATGGCGGGCGCCCCCCGGATCACCATTTTGCGGATCCCTTCGATGACGTCCCTGTATCCTCTGCAGACATACCATTCCACCTTTGCCGGCAGTTTTCGCTGGTCAATCATCCTGACCGTATTTTCATGCCATTCAATCGTTGGAATCATGGTTTGAAATGACCTTCCTTACTTGTCAATCCGTGTTACCCATCCGTAGGGGTCGGGTTTCTTTCCGTACTGTATGGCCACAATTTCATCGTAGAGCCGTCGAGAAAGCGCCCCCATTTTTCCTCCAGCAACGATATGGTCTGCACCCTTGTAGGTGATTTGACCCACAGGAGAAATCACCGCGGCGGTTCCTGTGCCGAAGGCCTCTTTCAAACGCCCGTCATTGGCGGCATCGATGACTTCATCAATGGTGAGGGAGCGTTCGCTGATCTTCAGGCCCCAGTCCTTCACGATTCGAATCACGGAATCTCTGGTGACTCCAGGAAGGATGCTTCCGTTGAGGGGAGCGGTGATCAGTTCATCGTCGATGAGAAAGAACATATTCATGGTCCCCACTTCTTCCACATATTTCCTCTCAGCCGCATCAAGCCAGAGCACCTGCGTGAACCCCTTTTTCTTTGCTTCCTCGGCAGCCAGCAGGCTTGCCGCATAATTGCCCGCTGTTTTGGCTTCCCCTGTTCCTCCGATTGCCGCCCGAACGAAGAAATCTTCCACGTAGATCTTTACGGGATTCAACCCCTCCTTGTAGTAGGCTCCAACCGGGCCGATAATAATGAAGAAAAGATAGGATTTTGCCGGTCGCACTCCGAGATGGGGCTCCGTGGCCAGCATGGTGGGCCTGATATACAGGGAGGTTCCTTCACTCTTGGGGATCCATTCCCTGTCCAGCAGGATCAGCTTTTTCATCCCTTCCATGATCAGATCAATATCCACTTCGGGCATGCAAAGCCTTCTGGCCGAACGGTTCATTCTCTCAAAATTGTCCCTGGACCTGAAAAGATAGATGCCGTCATCTTTGCCCCAGTATGCTTTGAGTCCCTCGAAAATTTCCTGACCATAATGTATGGACATGGCGGCGGGGTCAATATGTAAATCCCCGTATGGTTCAACCCGAGGATTTTCCCAGCCGTTTTCAGATCGATAATCGATTGAAAACATGTGATCGGTAGTAATATCTCCGAATCCGAGGCTGGATTCATCCACGGGTTTGGGTTTCAATCGTTCCGATTTAGCCTTTATCACCTTGATTTTCATGTTTTTACTCCTTCAATATTTCAAAATTAAACTTTTTTTATTAACACAGGAAAGAGTCAATTGCAAGCGGCATGCTTGGGCCTTCCAACTCAAATGGGGACCAATTCATACTTGCGACTGCCCAGGCCTATTTTCTCGGCATGTTCAAGCTGGATATTCCAATCAATTTTGGGATATACCCCCCTGAACTTGTCTTCTCCCCGGGACGTGCAGTTTTTCAGACAGCAGCCTGCCGCGGCCTGCTGCTCATTGACCAGGTCAACGGAAGCCTGGTCAATCGCTACCGGATCTCTCGATGCGACTATCCCGATATCATTAACGATGGGCGCGTCGCTGTGTCCGTAACAGTCACAGGCGGGAGAAATATCTATCAGATAATTGAAGAAAAGGCATTTTCCTTTCTTTCCCTTCAATACCGCAAATGTGTATTCCGCCATCTTTTTTTGAAAAAGAGGGATATCGGAGCTCCATCGAACATCTATGGAACCATTGGGACAGACCAGTATGCATTCTCCACAGCCTATGCATTTCGTCTCGTCTATGGAAGCCTTCTTTTCCTTTTCCTTGATGGATAGCGCGCCCTGAGAACAGTGCCCTACGCATTCACCACATCCCACACATTTTTTGGAGTTGATTTTGGGAGATAAGCCCGAATGCTGATCCATTTTCCCTTTTCTGGACGCGCAACCCATGCCCAGGTTCTTGATGGCGCCGCCAAAGCCGGAGAGTTCGTGCCCTTTGAAATGGGCCAGGCTTATCAACGCATCACTTTCCACAATATCCTTTCCGATGTAGGCAGTCTTTATGACCTCCTGGTCGATCTTTACGTTAGAAAAACTGGCGCCTCGAAGGCCGTCGGCAATGATGACGGGCGCGTCGATGACTGGATAAGTGAAACCATTTTCCGCGGCCGTCAGCAAATGGGAAACACTGTCTCCCCGGGTCCCTGCATAGAGGGTATTGGAATCCGTGAGAAAAGGGGAGCCTTTCAATTCCTTTACCTTTTGAAGAACAGGTTTGACGAGTACGGGACGAATAAAAGCGGTATTCCCTTTTTCACCGAAATGGAGTTTGACGGCAACCAGATTCCGGCGTGACACAACCTCCTTTATGCCGGCAAGGTCGGCAAGCCGCATGATTTTAGATGGCAGGTTTTCCTTAAGGGAAGTTCGTAAATCCGAGAAATACACTTTAGGTGTGGCCATGAGATTTTCCTCCTATATCCTGAAGCGGTTGCTTTAGGGATAATTCCCTTCCGATTCAAAAAAAACAATTCCCGCAACGGAAGCACGCACCCGCAACGGAGTCGCTTGCAATGGGAACCGCTTATTTTTCATTGACAAAGTCATGGTACTTGATTATTCCTTTATACTCAAGAATTTCCTGATGCCGCCTTTGAATTCACACTCGGTTGAGGGTTTGCTCTTGAGCGGTCCGGCGGTTTTTCAACGACCATAAAGAAGAAAGAATATGACGAAAATCAAACCCCTTATATACTCAATGGCTCTGGTGACTCTGTTTGTTTTTTTTGGACGCTCTTCGGCCCAGGAACTGAAACAGATATTGAGCCTTGAGGCCTACGATATGTTGAACACGGTTCCGGACACGTACCTCATAGATGTAAGAACAAGAGCTGAATACCAGTTTGTCGGTCATCCCATTAGTGCCTATCTCTTCCCCTATCAGTTTATGACGCAGGACCTGGAAAAAATCAATGATGAGTACCGGTACGTATTTAGTGAAAAGAACAGGCAGTTTGTGGAGGAAATATCCAAGGTGTTCAAGAAAACGGACAACCTGTTGATCCTCTGCTCGGACGGGACCAGGAGCGCTTTGGCGGCCAAAGAACTGATGGCAGCCGGTTTCAAGAATGTGTACGATGTGGAAGATGGATTTGAAGGGCCCATGTTCCCTTTTTTTAAAGACAGTAATGAACAGAAATTTTACAGGCAGCTTGCTAAAAGAAATAAAATTAACGGGTTTAACCAGAAAAGACATTATGGATGGCAATGGTGGGGACTCCCATGGACCTATGAGATAGATCCTAAATTTGTCTATCCCCCTGACCTGACTCCATCCAAGAAAAAGAAATAGGGAGGGAAAAGCATGAATTCTGAAGAGTTGAGTCAATTGATGAAGCAGGTGGAAGAAAAAGGCATAAGCTGGGAAGAGGTGGAAGCAAAGACGAAAACGCCCCGGAAAGTACTGGATCTTTATCTGAACTCCGGGCCTGTTCCCGTAACGATTATCAAGAATCTAAAAGGCCTATTGGAAGCGGCGGCAGCATAATCAGGCATTTCTTCGCCGGGTTTACCGGACAGAGAACAGACGGATGGCTGAAGGCTGAAACAAGCGGAATGGAAATTATAAAGGAGTATTGTCATGGGTGATGTTTTGCAAGTAACGGATGCGAATTTTGAAAAGGAAATCGTACAATCGGACATTCCCGCCATGGTTGATTTTTGGGCCGTATGGTGCGGACCCTGTAAGACCGTAGGCCCCGTGGTGGAAGAGTTGGCCAAAGAGTATCAGGACAAGATAAAAATAGCCAAGATGAATGTGGACGAAAACAGAGAGACCCCTGCCAAATTTGGCATTCGGAACATACCCACCCTTATCCTTTTTAAAGGCGGCAAAGTGGTGCAGACCATTGTAGGTGCGTACCCGAAAAGCCATCTTGATGGGGAGTTGAAGAAACTCCTCTAATATTCTGTGTGATACCCCGCTTCTTGCCCTGCAAGCAGGGTTTTTTTGAAAGGGCGACAAGGTCCATTTTTGGGCTGTCAGGTTTAACATGAAAGAATTGATTATTATCGGGGCAGGGCCCGCGGGTTTGACCGCGGGCTTATACGCCGCAAGGGCGCGGCTCGAAGCCGTTTTGCTGGAAAGGCTTGCTCCTGGCGGACAGGTCATGACCACGGATCGCGTGGAAAACTATCCTGGTTTTCCTGAAGGGATAACAGGCTTTGATCTGATCGATCGAATGAAAAGGCAGGCTGAAAGTTTTGACCTCAAAATAGAAGCGACCGAGGTTACCAGCCTGGAACTGTCGCCGGAAAAAAAAGTGGTTATCACCGACAAGGGCAGATACGAATGTAAATCCCTGATTCTCACCACGGGTGCGACTCCGTTGAAAATTCATATCGAGGGAGAAGCGCTGCTGACCGGGAAAGGGGTATCCTACTGTGCAACCTGCGATGGACCGTTTTACAGAGACCAGGACGTTGCCGTCATTGGCGGTGGAGACACGGCCATGGAAGAAGCGCTTTTTCTAACAAAATTTGCCAGAACTGTGCATGTCATACACAGGCGCAAGGCATTGCGTGCCACCAAACTTCTTCAGGAAAGGGCCATGGCAGAGGAGAAAATCCGGTTTATCTGGGATTCCGTTCCTACCCGGATACTGGGAGAAACCGGGGTGGAGGGCGTTGAGCTGGCAAACGTTCAAACCGGAAAGACCTCTCAATTGCCTGTGGAGGGTGTTTTTATCTTTATCGGATACAGTCCGGGCAATCAGCTGGTAAAGGGGATATTGGACCTGGATCCGTTTGGTTACGTCATAACCAACAACGATATGGAAACCTCCATCCCCGGTGTCTTTGCGGCGGGCGATGTCCGGTCCAAACTGCTTCGACAGATCGTCACTGCCGTCGGTGAAGGCGCCACAGCCACCTTTGCCGCGGAAAGATATTTAGAGGGGTTCAAATAGCATCCTTGATGAAAGCCAGCCCATACATGAGATCCTGTTTGTTCCTCGCTGGAATCTGCTTGATTCTTCTTCTCCTGAGCGGATGTGGGGTCTGGACGCATTTTTTTGGCGATGATACGGAGCCGAGCCCCGCGGAACTGATGAGTGAGGGGAGAGATAAATTCAACTCGGGGGCGTTTGAAGATGCAACGGAAATATTCCAGAAGGTTAAGGACCGGTATCCGTACAGCAAGGACGCCCTGGAGGCGGAGCTGAAAATGGCGGATGCGCTCTACCATAGGGATCTCTATGACGAAGCCTACGAGGAATATTCCGAGTTTGAAAAGCTTCATCCCAAGAACCCGCAGATCCCTTACGTTATTTTTCAGGAAGGGATGTGTTTTTACCAGCAATCAAGCACTATAGATAGAGATCAGTCCCATACTCTCCGTGCACGGGAGGAGTTCGAAAGGGTCATCAAGCGCTACAAAAACAGTCCTTACGCCAACATGGCAAGGAGAAAACTGCGGGAAAGCTTCGTCAATATGGCAGAGCATGAAATCTATGTGGGAAATTTCTACTACCGCACGGGAAAGTATGACGCAGCCATGGCCCGGTACCTGTATGTTATCGATCATTTCCCTGACCTGGGGCAGTATTATGAAGCCATAGAAAACATCAAAAAGTGCAAGGAAGAGATTGCGCGGGAGAAAGCGATCGAAGAAAAGGAACGGATAGAGGGCAGAAGCTGGTGGAGCAGCTTCAAGCACTTTGTCTTTGATAATGAATCGAACTACTCTTCTGATTCCAATTCCAATCGTGACGAATGACGATGGTTGAAGGGCCAACCATCGTCGACCGGATTCCCCTTTCATTCTCCCCGTATTATTTCATCCAGCTTTTCCAAGGCCTTTTCCAGATGTTCGGGTTGGTTTCCGCCTCCCTGCGCCATATGCGGTTTACCACCGCCTTTTCCTCCAACGATGGCCGATAATTGCTTTACGATATTTCCGGCATGGAATCGGCCCTGAAGATCTTCCGTAACAATACAGGCCAGGATAGCCCGTCCATCAGCCTCAGCGCCCAGAAGAATGATGCCTGATTTCAGCCTGTCTTTTATGCGATCTCCCCATTCCCTGAGTTCTGCCGGCGATGCCGCCTTGAGTTTTTGTGAAATAACCCGAATCCCTTCCACCTCATGCATATTTGCCAAAAAGTCTTCTGATTTTCCGGATAGCACTTTTGCCTTGAGCGTTGCAATCTCTCCGTCTTTGTCTCTGAGGTCTTTCAGGAGCTTTTGTATCCTTTCCTCCACCTTCTCCGGAGAACTTTTCAAAAGCATGGCGGCGTTTTTAAGGATCGTTTCCTTTTCCTGATCATGCAGGAGAGCCACCTCCCCTGTGACGGCTTCAATTCTGCGCATGTTGGCTGCAACCGCGCTCTCGGAATATATTCGGAAAAGACCGATATCCCCCGTTCTTTTGGCATGGGTTCCCCCGCACAACTCCTTGCTTACTCCGTCTCCCATTTGAACGACCCGTACCGTATCTCCATATTTCTCTTCAAATATGGCCATGGCGCCGCTCTTCATGGCCTCTTCCTTGGACATAACCGTTGTGTTGATCTCCAGGTTTTGGCGAATATGTCTGTTTACGATCCTCTCGATTTCCAGAAGGTTTTCCGCCGACACCTGTGTGAAATGGCTGAAATCAAAACGAAAGCGTTCCGGCGTAACGAGGGACCCCGCCTGTTTTACGTGGTCTCCAAGGACTTCTCTGAGGGCTGCATGGAGGAGGTGTGTCGCCGAATGGTTGCCGGCGGTCGCTGCTCTTGACTCCGAGGCAATGCGTGTCTCGATCTTATCGCCCGTGGAAATATGCCCCTCTTTTAAAAATCCCTGGTGAACGATAAGATCCCGGCCATATCGGATCGTATTATTCACCACAAAAGTCGCGCCGCTGCTCTTCAGTCGGCCCACATCCCCCGCCTGCCCACCGGCTGTAGCATAAAAGGTGGTCTGGTCCAGTACGATCCGCGCTTTTTCGCCGGTTTTCAAAGAAACGACCTCTTTATCGTCGGCAATCAGAGCGATCACTTTCGCCTCTCCGCAAAGTGTCTCATATCCAAGAAAGCGTGTGGTCAGCCCCTTGGCAAGAAGCGCGCGAAAGACCGCGGGAATTTCCTCTTCGCCGCTTCCCTTCCAGGATTCCTGGGAGAGAAGTCTCTGCTTGGCCATGGCAGCCTCATATCCGGGTATGTCAATGGACATATTTTCATCGCGCACCACGTCTTCCACGATATCCACGGATAACCCGTAGGTGTCGTACAGTCTGAAGGCCAGGTCGCCGGGAAGGATTTCTTGGCCTTTCGCCTTGAGGTTTCGGATTTCGTCATCAAGGACCTTCATGCTGTAATTCAAGGTATCCGCAAAACGTCTTTCTTCGTTTTCCACAACGCCGTCCACCAGGCTCCGCGATCGGATAAGCTCCGGATAATCCGGCCCCATGACCTCGATTACGCGGTTGCACACCCCTTTGAGGAAAAGGTCTTTCAGCCCCAGAGACTGTCCGAATCGAATGGCCCTGCGAATAATTCTTCTCAGTACGTAACCCCTTCCTTCATTAGAGGGCATAATGCCGTCACTGAGCAGAAAAGCGACCGCGCGGGCATGATCGGAAATGACGCGAAATGCCACATCCTGTTTGGCTTGATCCCCGTAACGCCTTCCCGATATTTCCTCGATGAACCCGATGATTCCTTTGAAAAGATCGGTATCGTAATTGGAGGTTACCCCCTGTACGACAGCCGTGATTCTTTCCAGCCCCATGCCCGTGTCTATGTTTGGCTTGGGTAGGGGAGTTAATGTCCCGTCGGCGCTCCTGTCAAACTGTGTGAAAACCAGGTTCCATATTTCCAGGAAACGGTCGCAGTCGCACCCGGGTGCACACCCCGCCTCCCCGCATCCCATTCCTTCCCCCTGGTCGATATGGATTTCCGAGCAGGGACCGCAGGGACCGGTGTCGCCCATGGCCCAGAAGTTGTCTTTCTCTCCGAGGCGGACGATCCTTTCCGAGGGAATCCCGATCTTTTCCCGCCAGATGTCGTAGGCCTCATCATCGTCTTTGTAGACGGATATATGCAATTTTTCCGCGGGCAGCTTGTAAATCTCCGTCAGAAGCTCCCAGCTCCACAAGATCGCTTCCTCCTTGAAATAATCTCCGAACGAAAAATTTCCCAGCATCTCAAAGAAGGTATGATGACGGGGCGTGTAACCTACATTTTCAAGATCGTTGTGCTTTCCCCCCGCTCGAACACACTTCTGGGAAGTTGCCGCTCTGGTATATCCGAGATTGTCCTCCCCGAGGAAAGCGCCCTTGAACTGCACCATCCCGGCATTGGTGAAAAGAAGCGTTGGATCATCTCTCGGAATAAGAGAGGAACTTTCCACGATTCTGTGGCCCTGCTTTTTGAAATATTCCAGGAATGCCTTCCTGATTTCTCTAAAATTCATCATTTCCATCTATTTTCGCTGACGTGCAGCAATATCCTTTTTCTGCGGCAGGGAATAAGAAACAGGGGAATGCCGTTTCTTTTTCTCCGCCATGGTTTTTGTTTCTTACCTGCATGGGGAAACCGGATTCTTCACGAATCGATCACCATCTCCTCTTCCTGTGCCGTTGCGGCCCGGATGGCATTCAATCCTGTTTTCTCCATGATCGCTTTTGCGATTTTATCCCGGATATCCACGTTTTCAGAAAGAAAACGTTTCACATTCTGCCTGCCCTGGCCTATTCGGTCTTCTCCGAAGGAATACCAGGCGCCACTTTTTTCAACAATGTTGAGGGCAACGCCCAAGTCGAGGATGTCTCCTTCCTTTGAAATCCCTTCCCCGTAAATGATGTCAAATTCAGCGTCCTTGAAAGGCGGTGCCACCTTGTTTTTGACGACCTTCACGCGGGTTCGATTCCCCACTACCTGGTCCCCTTCTTTAATGGCCCCTATTCTTCGAATATCGAGGCGCTGGCTGGAATAAAATTTCAAGGCGTTCCCGCCAGTGGTTGTTTCCGGATTGCCGAACATGACCCCGATTTTCATTCTGATCTGGTTGATGAAAATGACGCACGTTCTTGACTTGCTTATGGTTGCGGTCAATTTACGCAATGCCTGGGACATGAGCCTGGCCTGAAGTCCCATATGGTGATCTCCCATCTCCCCTTCAATTTCCGCCTTTGGAACAAGGGCCGCCACGGAATCGATGATGAGCACATCTATGGCGCCGCTCCTGACCAGAATTTCCGTAATGTCAAGGGCCTGCTCTCCCGTATCCGGCTGTGAAACCAGCAGGTTGTCCACATCCACGCCCAGATTCCGGGCATAGGTTATATCAAGGGCATGTTCCGCGTCGATAAAGGCTACCATACCGCCTTTTGCCTGGGCTTCGGCCGCGATATGCAGCGTCAAGGTGGTTTTTCCGGACGATTCGGGGCCGAATACTTCGATCACCCGACCTCTTGGAACGCCTCCCACTCCGAGGGCCAGATCGAGAGACAAAGACCCCGTGGAAATGGCGGGAATCCTGATGATGTTTTCCTCCCCCATCTTCATGATGGAGCCCTTTCCAAACTGACGCTCAATCTGTGAAATGGCCTGATCGACCGCTTTTTCTTTATCTTTCTCCATGGTGCTCCCCCTGCTGTTTTTTCAAAAAACAGTTAAGAACAGATTAACGATCATTTTCACTGCCATATGAAACCGGTTTTGGGTTTCAGGTGTCAGGTTTCGGGTGTCAGGGTCTCTCGGATTCCCCAAGCGACCACCGGTTTATCTTCGTGTAGACTGCTCCATCCTTTTTCAAGTCGCTCCTGAACAGCGTGAGTTCTCTCATGACTGCCGTGGGACTTGTCAGTTCTCGGTATTGTTCGAGCAATCCTTTGAGGTGCTTTATGGATCCCGCCTCTTTTTTGAACCGTCCGAGGGTCAGATGGGGTCTGAACGGGCGCGTCTCTGTCTTTACCCCTAAAGGGGCCAACCCTTTTTGAAGGTCATCCCTCAGACGAGACATCCCTTTTACATCCCCATTTAAGCCGACCCAGAGAACCCGCGGATTCCGAATATTTCCAAAAAAGCCAAGACCATGTAAGGAGATTTCAAAAGGATGGCTTTTGCCGCAAGCCAGACACGCAACCTCTTCAAACCGGAAAACTATGCTCTCGTCCACATTGCCCACGAAAACGACGGTCAGGTGAATGTTTTCCGTCCTGACCCATCGAACATCCAGAGGGAGTTTTCCTGCCTCTCTGGAGATCTCATCAATCAGTTCACGGATCGCTTGGGGAAGCTCAAATGCCAGGAATAACCGGATATCCATCAATGTGCCTTCTCACCCAATCCATTGCCATCATTGCGGCATTCAGTTTCACCTGCCTGCGGCTCCCCCTGAACCTGTAGTGCTGTGTAAAAACCTCTTTTTCGGAGCTGAGACCGATATGAACCGTCCCGACAGGCTTTTCATCGCTGCCTCCGTCCGGCCCGGCAATGCCGGTGATCGCCACTCCCAGATCCGTCTTCATGCAGGCTCTGATGCCCTCGGCCATCTCCCTCGCCGTTTCAGGGCTGACTGCACCATGCCGGGCCAGGGTTTCTTTTCGCACCGCAAGCAGCTTTTCTTTGGAACGGTTGCTGTAGCAGACGATCCCCCCCTGAAAATAAAGCGAACTCCCCGCAACGTCGGTCAATCTATCGGAGATCAGCCCTCCGGTGCATGATTCGGCCAGCCCTATGGTGATCCCATTTTTGCTGAGTTTGTCGGCGACAACATCCTCCATTTCCCGGTTTCCCGCGGCAAAGATATAGTTCCCCAGGATTCCCATGATCTCTGATTCAATCCGGTCGAGGTTTTCCGAAACAGCGAACGCGTCTTCTCCATGCAACGTGATGGTGATGTGGTTTTCCGGGAAATGGGGATAGAACCCCAGAACAGCCTTTCCGGCGCCGCCCTTCAGGCCGTTCAGCTTCTCGGCGATAATCGGTTCGTTCAGCCCGTAAATCTTAAGGACACGATGCTTCATCACGGGGATGGAATCGCACAGACTCAGGATGTCGGGAAGAACAAAGGTGTCCATCAGGTAGCGCATCTGGTCGGGTACACCAGGCAGAAAATAGAGATGAACGTTCCTTTCCACGAGGGAATAGCCGCAGATGGCGCCATCAGGATGAATCAGAGTCGCGCCATGGGGAAGATTCGCCATTTTTTCGATGGATGGGGTCATCTGCATCCCGCGCTTCTTAACGAAGCAGCGAATCTTTTCCAGCATTTCAGCATTCACGGAAAGGGGTTTATCAAATGCCCCGGCAACGATTTCACTGGTGATGTCGTCACTCGTGGAACCCAACCCCCCCGTTACAATCACAAACCGGGAGGAGAGACAGGCCTGCTTCAGGGCTTCGGAAACCATCTCGGCATTGTCGCCTACGGAGGTGACTCGTTTTACAACTAATCCGGAAGCAGCAATTTTTCCAGCCGCGTACCAGGCGTTGAGATCAACAGTCCTGCCGGCCGTCAGTTCGTCCCCTATGGTAATGATTTCGCCGTACATCCCAATATTCCCTACTCAAAAAAAACCATTAGTGTTTAGCCGTTAGATGTTGGCTGCAAGATTTCAAGCCTGCCAGCCGGATAAAAAAAGCATAAGACTGAGAGCCAGATGGGCATAAACCCCCGCTGCAAGGTCATCTAAAACGATCCCGAATCCTCCTTTGAGCTTTTCCGCCCGGTTGGCCGGCCAGGGTTTTACGATGTCAAAGAAACGGAAAAGAAGAAACCCCACACAGAGAGACAACCAGGACAAGGGGACAAGGAGCATGGTGACGCTGAGTCCCGCCACTTCGTCTATGACAACGGCAGAGGGGTCTTTTTCCCCCAACAGGTTTTCCGCCTCTTGGGAAACCCAGATGGCCAGACCCGAAATGGCCATTACACAAAGGAAAGCCGTCCAGTTCCCAAGAAATCCGAATCCGACAACCAGCGGTACAGCGGCGAGGGTGCCGAATGTCCCGGGCGCAAAAGGAGCAAGGCCCGAGCCGAACCACGTCGAAAGGATGAGAATCGCCTTGCCTTTGATTCCAGACCTTCGAAAGCGGTCAGCCACGGAGACGTTATCAGATCCACTCTTCGACATCAAGGCCCTATTCGAATTGGCAGTGCCTTCACCCGGTCATACACCTGTTCCAGTGAAAGCGAATGATTATGGGCGATCTCTTTGCATACCTCATATTCGGGTTCAACTCGTTTGGTTCCGTCGGGCCTGGAAATAGATTTGACCCGTATCCTGCCCCAGGGACTCTCCACCTCGGCCTCTTCTCTCTGGAGTATTCTCCTCTCCGTGTATTGGAACCGAACGCCAAGGGTTGAACTTTCACTAAAAAAGATGTGCAAGAGTCGGTCTTTGCGGCACGGGTCACCAATGACCTGTATCTGAACGCCCGGCCTGTTTTTTTTCATCTGGGCAGGGAAAAAGGCTACGTCCAGTGCGCCGGCGTCAAACAGGCGCTCCATCAAATACCCCAGCCCCTCAGGCCTCATGTCGTCAATGTTTGCTTCAAGCACTACTACGGTGTCGGTTTCCTGCCCCGCATCCTGCTCGCCTATAACAATTCGAAGCATGTTCGGTCTGTCCGGCAGATCCCTTGATCCTGCGCCATACCCGATCTGCTGCACTTTCATAGCCGGCATTTCCCCGAATGCCACGGCCAGCCCTTTAAGCAGTGCGGCGCCGGTCGGTGTTACCATCTCCTGTTGAACGCCGGAATCAAAAACCGGAATATCGCATAAAAGGGCCATGGTGGCAGGCGCCGGCAAAGGCATTCTGCCATGAGCCGTTTTCACAAAACCCGATCCTAAAGGTATTTTCGATGCGTAAATGGAATGGATGTCCAACGTCTCCACCCCATACACGCCCCCCACAATATCGATGATGGAATCGACTGCACCTACCTCATGGAAATGAACGGCCTCGGGAGGCTTGCCATGGATTCGGCCTTCCACTACGGCAAGAGAATGAAAGATCTGAATGCTCTTTTCTTTTACCTGTGCTGAAAAATCTCCCTTGCCGATAATTTCCTGAATATCTTTGAAGTTTCTGTGCTGATGGACCCCTTCGCAATGAACGGAAAAGGTGGTCCCATG
>JBBSAR010000056.1:0-14648 GCA_038252125.1 Desulfatiglandales bacterium | reverse complement strand
ATGAATACCACAAGCCCGAGGGCGACCGTGCGAAACTTTCTGGAAACCATGGACCGTGCTTACGGAATTCAAACGGAATTCGGATATCGAAGCAAGAAGGCCATGGAACTTCTGGAGAGTGCGGAAAACTGTCTCGACCTCAGTAACGTTGCCCCGACCCTGGTGGCCATCACGGGAATCGAATCCGTGCTCCTGCTCAAGGAGATCCTCGATCGCCTCCCATTGCCGCCGTACGGGGAGATCCCCGATTCCAACACCATGGAATCCAGGAGGTGGTCCCGATGGACGATCCCCCACACGGAAATCACCATTGCACGGGTCGAGAAGGGACCTCGCGACGGGGAGTTTCTTTTCACTCCCGGAACCGTCTCCCGCCTTCAGAAATTTTTTCAACGGGTGGAGCACCTCCCCTACAAGCCCGGTGCGGCGGAGACGATTTATGAATCGTTTATTTACTCTCCCGGCTGGATGATCCCTCACGAATGGATTGATGCTCTCCCGGAATGGGCCGATACCCCTTTCCTGGGCCAGACCCTTTGGCAGTGGATCAGCATGTCCCTTTTGCTCCTTCTGGGAGGGCTGCTGGTGTGGTGGATCTATCTGCTTGAATTCCATCGCTCCGCAAAAAGGGCGGCATCTCCGTGGCAGGTTGGCAAGCTGATCTTCCCCATCAGCGGCATGGCCCTTTCCCTGATAATCGACTATTTCGTTGACGAACAGATCAACATCACCGGCGATGTCCTTACGATCCTTTCCATAGGGTTGAAACTCATTTTCTTTGTTTTTGCCGCTATTTCTATTTTTGTGTCGGGGAACATCCTGGTCCACGGAATCAGACTCTCACCCCGCCTGAAACCGAAG
Organism: Desulfatiglandales bacterium; assembly: GCA_038252125.1. Lineage (GTDB taxonomy): Bacteria > Desulfobacterota > DSM-4660 > Desulfatiglandales > Desulfatiglandaceae > DUZB01. The sequence continues at coordinate 13,787 of JBBSAR010000056.1, read as the reverse complement.
AACATCGACGGCAACCTCATAACGCTCAGCATACGGGTCGTCACCCTGCTCCTGGCATTCGGCCTCCTCTGGTATGCGGCCGGTGATTTCGGTCTCCCCGTGACCGCTATTTTTGCGTCAGCCGGCGTCGTCGGCGTTGCCGTGGCCCTGGCGGCCAGAGAAACCCTTGCCAACTTTTTCGGAGGGGTGAGCATCCTGCTGGATCGACCTTTCAAGACCGGCGACTACATCGTTCTCGACTCCGGGGAACGGGGGGAAGTCATGGAAATCGGCCTCCGAAGCACCCGTATATTGACCCGGGATGAGATTCTCATTTGCGTTCCCAACTCCCTCATTACCAATATCAAGGTTGTTAACGAAAGCGCCCCCGTGCCCAGCTTCAGGGTACGCATCAAAGTGGGCGTGGCCTACGGCACCGATATCAACCGGGTGGAAGAAGTTCTTATTGCGCTGGCAAAGAAAAGCGATCTGGTGGCAAAGGAACCCGAGCCCCGTGTGCGGTTCCGCACCTTTGGTGATTCGTCCCTCGACTTCGAACTCCTGTGCTGGGCCAAAAGACCCCACGACAAGGGGAGGTTGATACACACGCTGAACGGAGCAATCTACAGGGCCTTCAACGACGCCGGCATTGTTATCCCCTTTCCCCAGAGGGATATCCACATGGCCGCGGTTCCGGCTGACCGGCCATGATATAAAGAAAGGACAAAGATGAAAACCATTCGGGGCAAAATTATTTCTTTTTTCATTTTGTGCTTTGCCTTCGCCGGGGTGCTTACCCTCCTGCATTACGAAAATGCCTTCTCGCTGCGATGGAAAATACATGCCATCGAACGGTTCGACGACCTCCTGAATGATGTACTGGAATTGAGGCGCTACGAAAAAAACTTTCTTTTTTATCGGGACACCTCAAGCCTCAAAGAGGGTTTGATTTACCTGAAGCGCATTGACGGCTCCTATCAAACCCTGAAAGAGGACATCAACCAGATTATGGGAACAGACGAAACGATCACATTCGGCCATAACCTGACCCGGTATAGCCGGATCCTGGACGAAATTATCGCTCTGAAAACAACCGCCGGAAGTTCGGTCCTTGAAGACAGGCTTCGGACGAAGGGCAAGTATCTGGTGGATTTCACCCAGACGCTCATCCAGAAGAAGCGAAAGAGGATCGACCAGACACTGAAACGCGTTCTGACCATACCCCTGGTTTCCATTGCCATTCTGGTCGTGCTGGTCATTGTCATCTTCCGTCTGGTGAACACCGGAATCCTCAAGCCGCTGTCGCTCGTGGAAAGCGCCATCGAGAAGGTGGCCAAGGATTCGTTCACTCCCATTTTCTACGACAAGGAGAAACAGGACGAGATCACCCGTCTGATCGCTTCGTTCAATAAAATGGCCAATGAACTCGAGTCGCGGCAGGAGCAATTGATCCAGTCGCGAAAACTGGCCTCCATCGGCACCTTTACCTCGGGGATTGCCCACGAACTGAACAATCCGCTCAACAACATCTCCATCACCGCCGAATCCCTGAAACTCACGTATCATGAAATGCCCGAAGAACAGGTGAGCGAAATGATCGACGAGATTCTCACCCAAACGGACAGAGCCAGCCAGGTTGTCAAAAACCTGTTGGAATTCTCCAGAACCGAACGCCCATTCCTCCGAAACCTCCATATCGGGGATGTCATTGAAAGAACGCTCAATCTTATAAGAAACCAGTTAGCAGTTGCCCACCTGCGGGTGGAACAGCACATTGCCGAAGACCTTCCGGCCATTCGCGGCAGGCGACAGGATCTTCAGCAGGCACTGGTCAATATTCTTCTGAACGCGGCCCACGCAACGCCGCAAGGCGGTATTATTACGATTCGCGCGGGCCTCGGTCCCGCGGGCTATATCCAGATCGATCTGTCGGATACCGGCACGGGAATCCCGCCCGAGGCCCTGGAACATATTTTTGATCCTTTTTTTACCACCAAGACCTCAGGTCAAGGCACGGGGCTGGGTCTGTCGCTGGTTTACAGCATCATCAGAACCCACGGGGGGTACATCGAGGTTCAAAGCGAAGTCGGCAAGGGAACTACATTTTCCATCTTTCTCCCTGAAGCCGCTGAAGAGGATAGCACGGATGAAGTTGAGAACAGCAGTCGTTGATGACGAGGAAACCGTCTGCCGGCGCCTCAAAGAAGTCTTGGACCGAGAGGGGTACATCACCGAGACCTTTCAGAACGGGTGCCGCTTCTGGGACCGGATGGAAGCCGCGCCCTTTCAGATCGTCTTTCTGGATCTCACCCTTCCGGATTCAAACGGCATGGAGATCCTCGCCCGCGTAAAAAGCCGGCATGCCGAGACCGAAGTCATTATCATCACGGGACATGGGTCCATCGACTCGGCCATCGCGGCCATCAAAAAAGGCGCGTATCACTATATCACCAAGCCCTTCAAACTGGAAGAGATCCGGGTACTGGCAGCCGGCGCCCGCGAAAAATTGGCACTGCGGCAGGAAAACCGCCGCCTTCGGGAAGCTATCGCGGGAGATGATATTCTTAAGGGATTCATCGGAACCAGCGCCGCCATGCAGGAGATCTTCAGCATGATTAAGAAGATCGCCATCGTGGACTGCAACGTCCTGTTGCAGGGCGCGAGCGGGACCGGCAAGGAGCTGGTGGCCAAATCGATCCACCGGTTGAGTCCCAGAAAGAATGCCCCTTTCATTTCCTTCAACTGCGGCGGTTTTACCGAGGAATTGATCAGCAATGAACTCTTCGGTCATGAAAAGGGCGCTTTTACAGGGGCGACGATCACCAAGATCGGGCTGCTGGAATCGGCGGCGGGCGGTACGGTGTTTCTCGATGAAATTGGTGAGATGCCGGCATCCATGCAAGTCAAGCTTCTGCGCGTTCTTCAGGAGAAACGGATTTTGAGGGTGGGCGGAACCCGACCCGTCGACCTGGATATCCGAGTCGTTTCCGCCAGCAACAAAGACATTAAGAAGGCCTGTCTGGACGGCGACTTTCGTGAAGACCTCTACTACCGGCTCAACGTCGTCACGCTGCATATCCCGCGGTTGAGTGAAAGAAAGGAGGACATCCCCCTGCTGATTTCTTCCTTTATAGAAAAATACAGCCGTCCTTTCGGCAAAAAGATATCGCGCATTTCATCCCGGGCCCTGGATCTTCTAATGCATTACGACTTTCCCGGCAATGTCCGTGAGTTGGAAAATATCATCCAGCGCGCCATTGCCCTGACCGAAGGCGACGTCATCGGGGTTCAAGGCTTGCCCACCGATCTGCAGAAGTTGGAATTCAGCATGATCGAAGGAGAAGGATTGCTGACCCTTGAAGAGGTTGAAAAGCAACATATCTCCAAGGTGCTGGCAAAGACCGGAGACAACAAGAATCTGGCCGGTAAAATTCTCAATCTGCCTCGAACCACCCTGTGGCGCAAGATGAAACGTCACAGTCTCATCAAAGAGGAGTAGTCCCGCTCCCTCCCTGCTCAACAATTCTCATTATGGCTTTTATGGGTATGAGGCCATGTCCCGCTTCAGCGGGATTTCGAAACGCCGCCAATTATCCTCTGCACATACACTTTTGAGAATTGCTGCTGCCTGCTGGAACGGCCCGATGTTTCATTTTGAAACAACCTTATCTTTTTGTTTTGGTATAACACCATGTATTTCTTTAATAAAAACCCTTTAAAGCGACTTCATTTCATAGTGAAACACCGGCCTGCTAAAATCCCTGCCTGTTTTTCATAAATGCTTGTTATCATACGATAAAACATATTGGTACGCCCCTTGCTAAGGAAACCTTTCAAGGAGAGCGACATGGAAAATATCCTGGTGGCGATGGACCCGGCCGAAACCCGCTTTTATGCCGGCGTGCATGCCCTCAACCTGGCCCGACGCATCAAGGCCAAAGTCTTGTTTCTGCTGATCTATCCTCCGGCGACCCGGCGATCCAACCGGTCCGCGGAGGATACGCTGCAGGACTCCGTGAGGAAACGACTGGCAGCCCTGATTGAGGAAGCCCGTTCCGACGGCATCACGGTCGAATACTACGTCGTATATGGCTGTTTTGAAAAGGAAGTCGCCAGCTTTGCGCAGGAGAACAAGATAACCCTGTTGGTCATCGAGTCCCCGTCCGAAAAGCATCCCATTAAAGGAGCCGGAGAATTCCTGGACAAAATCCGTCACCGGATCGACTGTCGCATAGAAGTCGTCAACGAAAAACCTGAAGCATCGAATTGAAAGGAATGATACTGTGTGGCATCTATACCTGCCGATTGCCGGCAACAGCGTAAATGTCTTTTTGATCTTTATCATGGGTGGATTTGTCGGGTTGCTCTCCGGAATCTTCGGAGTGGGCGGGGGATTCTTGATGACGCCGATCCTGATTATGATCGGCATTCCACCGACGGTGGCAGCCGCTTCCGATTCCAACCAGATCGTGGGGGCATCCACCTCCGGCACCCTGGCCCACTATCGCTTGGGGAATGTGGATTTCAAGATGGGCATCCTTCTGCTCATCGGCGGCGTGCTGGGCGGGACGGTCGGAGTGCAGCTCATCAAAATCCTGCGGCATATGGGCAATGCGGACTTTCTCATTCAAATCACTTATGTGGTCATGCTCGGGTTTGTCGGCATCTATATGTTTGTGGAAAGCCTTCAGCAGCTCAAAGGAACAGAGAAGGCGCCTTCCCATCGTCCTGAAAAAGAGTCCCGCTACGCCTTGTTGCTTAAGAAGCTCCCCTGGCAGACGCGATTTGAGAGATCGGGCATCGAACTGTCCATCCTCATGCCTCTGGGGCTGGGAATCTTTGTCGGCATCCTGGCGGCGATTATGGGAGTGGGGGGCGGATTCATCATGGTGCCCATCATGGTCTACCTGCTGCGGATGCCCATGCACGTGGTTGTGGGAACCAGCCTGTTTCAAATCCTGTTTACCTGCATCGATGTAACCATCATGCAGGCCAGTACCAACCATACGGTGGATTTTGTACTGGCGCTGATCCTGTTGATCGGCTCGACGCTGGGGGCTCAGTTCGGTGTAAAGATCAGCCGACGGCTGAAAGGCGAGCAGCTGAAGATTATTCTGGCGTCACTCGTTCTGATTGTCATGGGAAAAATGCTGCTCGACCTTCTGATCAAACCCGAAATCCTGTTAAGCTATATCGGAGGGCATTAACGTGACGATGAAACGATTCAGCCTGCTGGTCCTGGTCCTGACGTGCATTGCCGGGAAGACTTTTGCCGCAACGGGCGCCAACCAACTTCAGGTGAAGCTGCTGCCCAATGAAATCCTGATGGGCGCCACATACAATGGGCAAAGCGTCGCCGTTTCGGGAACCATTCCAGCCGATACGGCGCCGATTATCCGCGTGACAGGTCATTTGGAAGAGAGTAAGCTAAAAAAGAAAGGCAGGGCATTGGGCGTTCTGTGGATGAACCAGGGCGCCGTGGATATATCCAATGTTCCCAATGTATTTCAGCTCTATCTGCCGAAGGGAATCCAGACATTGCCCGTGGCGGGCCTCCCGCCGGAATTGGGTTTGGAAGCGCTCCGGAAACAGGCCCGTATCGAATCGGAAGAAGCTGATCCCAATTCGCTTTTTCAAGATTTTGTCAAATTGAAAGAAAAAGCAGGGTTGTATGCGACCATTTCGGATGCCGTCGGCTACACGAAAGGAAGCAAAGGCATGACTTCCTTTCAGTGTACTTTGTCGTTGCCGTCCAATCTGCGGCAGGGGACCTATCAAGTGGAACTGTTTGCCGTAAAGGATGGCCGCATCGTGTCCCAAGTCGCCCGAGAGTTGGTAGCGAGAGAGGTGGGCATGCCGGCCTTCATATCCTCCATGGCTTACCAACACGGTACGCTTTACGGCGTGCTTGCCGTCCTGGTGGCGGCTTTCGCCGGATTATTAACCGGTGTGATATTCAAAGGCGGGAGCGGAGCGCACTGAAACACTCTAACCTGGGGGACAACTTGGCAGGATTCCTACAATGGGCAGCAGAGACCGTGCGAGAGCATGGCAAGCCCCACGAACGGGTGACCTTTGCCTCGCTGTTTCACACGTTTCAGCGCATCCTGGAGTTGAATAACCGCATACTGGAAACCATGGCCGATATGGGAGAGAAGCTGGGCGGGGACTATGTCTTCGACCGCCAATATATTCTGGTCTCCTGCCGCAAGATCTCCGCCCTGGTATCCGAGCTCATTTACAACTTCAACGCCCTCGTGCCAAAAAAGTATTTGAAACTGGACGGTATTTTCAAGGGAATCAACCACGACATCGAAGAAGAGTTGGCCGGTCGCCTGGTGATTCCCCAGACGGACTTCGTCATACCCTATGAGATCATCACCGGTGATTTTGACGATGTTGTGGGAGGCAAGAACGCCAACATCGCGGAAATCCGGAATCGTCTGGGCATGACGGTTCCGGAAGGCTTTGCCATAACGACCCGGGCCTATCAGCAGTATTTGGATCACAACAATCTGGGGACTGAAGTGGAATGCACGGTCAAGGCCTGGGAGGCAGGGGAAATGACCTCAGAAGAGGCGTCTCACACGATTATGGCTTTGTTCTCATCGGGGTCCCTCCCAAATTCGCTGAGTATGGCCATGGAAAAGGCGGTCAGGCAGCTTCAACAGAAGACGGAAAAAGGTCGACTTTTCCTGGCCGTGCGCAGCAGTGCCATGGGAGAAGACAGCGAACACACGTTCGCAGGCCAGTATTTGAGCCTCTTGAACCAACCGCAGCACCAATTGGCCCGGGCCTACAAGGACGTGCTGGCCGGCGCGTATTCACCGGAGGCCATGGAATACAGGAGGCAGAAAGGGTTTCTGGAAAATGAAGTGGTCATGGCGGTGGCCTGCCAGTGCATGATCAACGCCGGCGTCAGCGGAGTCCTCTATTCCATGGATCCCATGCATCCGAGCCAGGAGGTCATGGTGATTTCCGCGACATGGGGACTGGGTGCGCCGGTGGTCGCGGGAGAAGTGAGTACGGACCGTTTCATCGTCTCACGCGAGTCCCCTCATACGGTAAAAAGCATGAACATCGTGCGAAAGGCCACGCGTCTGATGGCCGTGGAGGCCGGCGAGGGGGGATGTGAACTTCTCCCCGTAGATGAAAAGATGCAGACGAGCATGTCTCTGACCACTGAGCAGATCACGGAACTTGCCGAGGCCGCCCTTGCCATCGAAAGATTTTTTAAATGCCCGCAGGATATCGAGTGGGCCTTCGATGGGAAGGGCCGACTGGTTATTCTGCAGGCGAGACCGCTCAATATCAAGACGCGGATGGCTCAGGAAGTCTGTGATATCGCCTCTGTCACCGATCAATATCCGGTCGTATTCGAGCAAAAAGGCCACATCGTCCAGAACGGAATTGCCACGGGGAAGGTATTCATGGTCCTTGCGGATGAGGATCTGGATCGATTTCCCAACGGGGCCATTCTGGTGGCCAAAGAGACCTCGCCCCGATTTGCCAAGGTCGCCCGTAAGGCGAGCGGCATCATCACGGATGTGGGAACTTCCACCGGGCATATGGCGACGATCTCGCGTGAGTTTCGCATTCCAACCATCGTCAACACGGGGGTGGCCACGCAATTGCTGACGCCTGGCCAGGAAATCACCCTGGATGCGCAGGAAAACGTCGTTTATGCAGGACGGATCAAGGAACTCTGTTACTATGGCTTTATGGAAGATGTTTTTGAAGAGTCCTACGAGTATCGTCTGCTGCGACGGGTTCTTAAAAAGATTACACCACTAAACCTCGTGGACCAGCACGCCAAGGATTTCAGTCCACAAGCCTGCAGGACGTTTCACGATATTACCCGTTTTGTGCATGAAAAGGCCGTGGAAGAACTGATCGATTTAAATTACCGCAGACGACTGGATCCCGGAACAACCAGCAAGAAGCTTAAATCGGTCATTCCATTGGACCTGGTCATCATCGATATCGGAGGCGGATTGGAAGAAACGGATGACGCCGCTACAGTGGAGATGGACCAGGTCCGCTCCATCCCCATGCATGCCTTTCTGGAGGGCTTGAATTCGCCGGGGGCCTGGAGCAATGAACCGATGTCGGTGGATTTCGGAAGTTTCATGTCGAGCCTCACCCGGACTTTTTCTTCTCAACTGGTCAGCCCCCGGTTCATAGGGCAGAACCTGGCGGTTATTTCCAGGGAGTACGCCAATATCAGTCTGCGGCTCGGCTACCATTTCAATATGATCGATGCCTATATCGGTGAACAGATCAATGACAACTACGCCTATTTTCGCTTCATGGGCGGCGTGACCGATCCCGCGCGGCGTTCCAGACGCGCCAAATTTATTTATGAGATGCTTTCGCGCAATAATTTCAATGTGGATTTACGCGGGGATATGGTCATCGGGCGTATCAAGAAGCTGAACCCACAATTGATGCAGTCCAAGATGCACCTCCTCGGGCGGCTGGTGGGATTCACCCGCCAACTGGATGTGAAGATGACCAGCGACACGCAAATTGCTAATTTTTCGAAAGAATTTGAACTGTTGCTCGAAATGGAAGAACCTATGAACGGATGATGGAGGAAAAGACTATGAGTAATAAAAACAAATTACAGATCCTTGTGCTTGACGACGAGCCGATCGTTCTCAAGAGATTGGGGCCGGTTCTGGAAAAAGCCGGTTATGACGTTGAGCTGTTTTCTCAGAGTTCCGATGCCTCCCGCCGGGTCATGGAAAAGACCTTTGATATCGTGATCACGGATCTCAAAATGGAGGGGCTGGACGGAATGCAATTTCTAACCCAGGTCAAAGAGCACGCTCCGAAAACGGAGGTGATCGTCATTACGGGCTTCGCCACCATGGATACCGCCAAGGAATCTTTTCAGAAAGGCGTGTTTGATTTTCTGGCGAAACCTTTCAAGCTGGGCGAGATCCTGGAAACGGTGAAAAAGGCTGAAAAAAAGATCCGTACGGAAGGCGTGGCCTAAAACCGTTCCATAAGGGCGGAAGTAAACGATAGACCGGAATAAGTTTGTAACTGAAGGGAGGATGAAATGGTAAACGCTCTGGTTTCACTGAATGCCGATCTGGCATCGAGTATCGCCTTTCGATACGCCTGTCGACTGATGGAATATCTTGACATGCGGCTGCAGCCCATCCATGTGGAGGAAGTGGACAAGGGAAGTTTTCCGCCTGGCAGCGGATGGGTACGCAGCACCTGGGAAAAAGGGTTGCTCGAAACGGCACGGGAAGAAATCGCCCAGTTGATCAATGCTGAAAAAGCCAATTGTCCCTCACTGGATGCCACAATTGTTGAGATGGGAGAATACGACGAGGCATTGCTGCATGAAATTGAGGACAAATCCTACGACCTTCTTGTGGAAGGGGTATTGACCTCTTTTCATGTTCAACAGTTCCATAAAAGGATTCGTTCCAAACTCTATCGATTTTCTCCATCGCCAATCATTATGGTTAAAAACCTGGTCAAACCCGACCCTGTAGTTCTGTTATTAGGGAAAGAGCAGGATGTGGCGCCCCTGATTTCAACTTTCCTAAAGCTTTTTACGAAACCCAAGGCTCGTGTTGATCTGGTTCACCTCGCTTTCAAAAAAACGGGGCAAACGGAAATCAAGGAGAAAATACAGGATGATGCCGTGCCGATCGAATGTGAAGAAGCCTGTAAAAACCTTCAAACCGCAAAGGAGTTGCTTGCCGATAGAGGGTGGCGCCCGACGGAAACCTGGGCTCTGCGGGATACCGTGGATAAAACCAGCGGGTTCCTTTCCAATTATGGGCTGGTGGGGTCTTGCATTCCCGGCAATGTCCACAGAGACAGTCAGATGCTGGACCTGTTGAGCCGGATACCCTCTGCAACGCTACTGTGCAAAAAGTGAACAATGGAGGCCCGACATGAAGATACTGGTGGCTGTTGATCAAAATCCATACAGTGCCCATGCGGTCTTGGAAGTGGCAAGACTTGCCGCAAATACATGGGCGAACGTCAGTCTGCTGGGAGTGCTGTCCAAAACCGATGTCAAAGGAAGAACGAATGATGCCGGAGGCCTTTCATCCCAGACGGACAACCCTCTGATTCAAGCCCTGTTTGCACACAGGGAGGCCTTTCTTTCCTCCTTCAAACAGAGAGATTGTCCTTACACGCGGACAGGCGGGTCTGAGGCACTGATCGAAACAAAGAAGGGCATATACGAGGTGGCACACCCTCCGGAACCAGGCAAAAAACGGCTGGATATCCGCGTGCGAACGGGAAGTCCCGGAAAAGAAATTCTGTCGGAAGCGAAAGAAGGGGAAATCGATCTGATCGTGCTGGGATGTGATGACACGAAAGGATGCGGCTGGGAAGACGGCGCCACTGTACCGCGCAAGGTGGCCAATGACGCACCGTGTTCCGTGCTGATCGCCAAACCCGCAAAAGAGGTCAAACGCATTGTATGCTGCCTGGACCATGACCGGGTCAGCCAGGCGTCTCTTGAAATGATCAACCAGATGGTCACCCTTTACGGCGCGCAACTGATTATCGCCGGTCTGGCGGAGAACCAGGGTCTCAAAAAGGAAGTCGAGCAGAAACTGAATAATATTCTGACATATTACCACGAACGTGGCATCGATCCATGGATTGAACTGGTCGATATCGACTTCCTTGATTCTTTTATTGCCAAAGAGGCCCGCCGGGGGTTGATGGCCCTGTGGATGGGAAAGCAATCCATCCTGGAAAAGGCATTTCCCAGGAGCAAAGTCAACAAACTCATCAAGGGCAGCGATACATCTGTTCTGATCCTCAGATAAGTCGCGTGCCGAAAGCTTCACTGAGGAACGCTGCCTGATGATGGCCCACAACCATATTATCTCTTCTTCTTCGGCAGACCTGGAGTCCGCGGAACGGGCTTTGAAACAGCGACCCAGGGTCAGCATACGCCTCAGGGTGGCCCTCGGGTTCGTACTGACTTTTCTGCCGATATGCGCCGTCATTATCGCGGCGGTCGTCTTCCTGTCCGGGTTGGGCGCCAAGCAGCTCTTTATCGAAAAGGCGGGCAACTATCTTTTTGAAATTCAGCAGGCGCGCCGTTTCGAGAAAAATTTTCTGCTCTACGGAACCGATTTTGAGGACGCCCTTTCTTTCGTCAATAATGCCGGAAACGTCCTCCAAGCCGCCCGTGGAGATTTCTGCACGGTCATCGGCAAGGGCGCCTACGTTCGTATGTCGGAAAACCTCAAGCACTATCAGGATCTTCTGACACAGCTCGGAGCGTTGCGGGCAAAAGCCGATGCCCTCACCGTAAAGGAAGAACGGATCATCCAGGCCAATCTCAGACGTTCGGGGGGGGAATTGGTCTCGGATGCCGCCAATGCCATTGATAAGGAACGATTGAACTTTCATACATGGTTGCACCGGTCCAGGATTATTGCGGCCGCGGCCCTGGCGCTCATACTGCTTCTGGAAACCTACATCGTCATATTCATCGCCAGGCAGATCTTTTCTCCATTCAAGCGCTTCGAAAGCTATATGCAGCGTATTGCGGCAGGTGATTTCTCCCCTATCACGCCGGTGAAGAAACTCCAGGATGAATTCAGCGATCTGGCGATTGCCATCAACAGGATGTTGAAAGAAATTCAGGATCGCGGCACGCAACTGGTGGAATCCCGCAAGATGGTGGCCGTCGGTACACTGACCGCGGGGATCGCGCATGAAATCAACAACCCCTTGAACAACATCAGTTTGACCACCGAAACCCTGATCTATGCCTATCATGATTTGCCCGACGAAGAAAGGCTGGAGATGCTCAAAGACATTTTCAACCAGGTGGAAAGGGCCGGCGCCACCGTGGCCAACCTTCTGGATTTCACCCATCGCGATCAAAGCGCGTTCAAATTGATTGACTTGGCGGACGTGCTGGCCTCAACGGCCTCGTTGCTCCAAAATGAAATGCTGTTAGGGCGCATTACCCTGAAGATGGTCGCTGAGGAAGCGCTGCCTCCTATCAGAGGACATCACCAGAATCTTCAGCAGGTTTTTCTCAACCTCTTTCTCAATGCAATAGAAGTCATGCCTGACGGAGGGGAATTGACGGTAACCAGCTCTCTGGAAAACGGTTTCATACGGGTTGACGTCAGCGATACGGGGGCGGGCATCCCGGAAGAACTTCTGGACCGGATTTTCGATCCGTTTTTTACCACAAAGGCAGTCGGCAAAGGGACGGGATTGGGGCTTTCCGTCAGTTTCGGCATCATCGCGAAACACCACGGAACCATCAGCGTGAAAAGCCGGCAGGGACACGGATCCACTTTTACGGTGCTCCTGCCGACGGAACAACAGGCGGACCCTGTTCTGTAAGTTCCCCTCTTACATTTTTCGTTCAGATCCCCAGATAGGCTTCCATCACATGTTTGTTGCTCATCAGTTCCTCTCCGCTTCCCTGGAGCACGATTCTTCCGTTTTCTAAAACATAGGCCCTGTGGCACATACCCAGGGTCTGTTTGACGTTCTGCTCCACCAGGAGGATGGTAACGCCTTCTTGATTGATCCTCTTGAAAATACGAAAAATATCCTGAACCAGAATGGGGGCGAGCCCGAGAGAAGGCTCATCAAACATCATAAGCCTGGGAAGCCCCATCAACCCTCTGCCTATGGCAAGCATCTGTTGCTCTCCCCCGCTGAGCGTGCCGGCCAACTGTTTCATGCGTTCCTTCAATCGAGGGAAGAGTCCATAAACATAGGCCATGGTTTCACCTCGCTTCTTTTTCGCATCGCTTTTGAGGGTTCCCATGATCAGATTTTCTTCCACGCTCATTTCAGGGAAAAGACGCCTCCCCTCGGGCACATGGACAATGCCGTATTCTATGACTTTGTAGGCGGGCACCTTATCGATGCGCGTCCCCTCAAATTCGATAGAACCCTTTCTCGGGGTAAGCAACGAGGATATGGCCCGGATGGTGGTGGATTTACCGGCTCCGTTAGCGCCTATAAGGACCAGGATTTCTTTTTCTTTTACTTCAAACGAGACGTCCCAGAGGACCTGCAAGTCGCCGTAGAAGATGTCGATTCCGTTAACCTTGAGCATATTCTTCTCCCAGATAGGCTTGGATAACCAGTGCATTCTTCGCTACTTCCTTTGGGTTGCCTTCCGCAATGGTCTGGCCGAAATTGATAGCGTGGATGCGATCGGATATGGTCATGATGAGCTTCATGATATGCTCGATGATCAAAATAGTGATCCCGTTTTCTCTCATCTTCTTGATCAGCAGAATGGCTTCGTCCAATTCGGAAGGATTCAAACCGGCCGCGGTCTCGTCCAAAAGCAAGAGTTCCGGGTCGGTGGCCAATGCACGGGCGATTTCGAGCCTTTTTCTGCCGCCGATAGGAAGGCTTTTCGCCAATTTGTTTTTATCCCGGGACAGGCTGCAGAACTCCAGCACCTCTTCCGCCTTCTTTTTCGCCTTTGCGATGGTCTTCACACGACAAAAGGCCGAGGCCGTTACGTTCTCAAGAACGGTCATCCTCGCCAGGGGTTTTACCACCTGAAAGGTTCGCCCGATGCCCAAATGGCAAATCTGGTGGGTCTTGAGCTTGGTGATACGTTTTCCCTTGAAAATAATGTCCCCCGATGTAATGGGGAAATAGTGATTGATACAGTTGAAGGTGGTGGTCTTTCCCGATCCGTTGGGTCCGATGAGCCCGAAAATTTCTCCCTTCTCGACTTTAAAACTCACTCGGTTTACAGCCACGAGACCGCCAAAGGTTTTTGTAAGACCTTGCAATTCAAGGAGTGCCATCGCTGT
>JBBSAR010000055.1:0-14765 GCA_038252125.1 Desulfatiglandales bacterium | reverse complement strand
CTTTCAAAAACGGAAAGGGTATGCGCATCCGTCAATGTAGCTACCACAAAGGCCGGGATTAATATGAACGCCATATTGAAACTGGGCCGTATCATACAACAAACGGCGCAAAAGAGCGCGGACAACGACGGATTTGCCTGCGCGAAACTCTGTGTCTTCGCCAATATGCCCGAAGACAATCCGTTCATGGCCGGCGCCTATCTCGGTTTCGGGGAATCGGACGCAGTCATTCATGTGGGCGTCAGCGGTCCCGGCGTGGTCAAAAGGGCGATAGAAAGGCTGCGGGCACGAACACCTGATCCGGACTTGCAGGAACTGGCAAACACCATCAAACAGACCGCATTTCGCGTATCCAGGGTGGGAGAACTGGTAGGGAGGGAAGTCGCCGCGGGCGTGGGGGCTTCATTTGGAGGCATCGATCTCTCTCTGGCGCCAACCCCCATAATGGGAGATTCCGTGGGTGAAATTCTTCAGGCCATGGGAATTGCGAAAATAGGCGCTCCAGGCAGCACTGCGGCCATTGCCATGCTCAATGATGCCGTGAAGAAAGGAGGTCTTTTTGCCTCTTCATCCGTGGGAGGCATGAGCGGGGCATTTATCCCCGTGGCGGAAGACCGGGCGTTAGCGGAAGCAGCGGCCGATGGAAGCCTCTCCATCGAAAAGCTGGAAGCCATGACATCGGTCTGCTCGGTAGGACTCGACATGGTGTGCATTCCGGGCGATACGGATGCGGATACCATAAGCGCACTCATCGCCGATGAAATGGCCATCGGCGTCATCAACAATAAAACCACCGCAACGCGTCTGATTCCGGTTCCAGGGAAAAAGCCGGGAGAATGGGTTCACTGGGGAGGACTCTTCGGCTCCTCTCCCGTCATGGAGATCCGTGCATCCGGTTCATCAAGTGCTTTCGTCAGGTGCGGGGGCCGCATACCCGCGCCCGTTCATTCGTTTAAAAACTGATTGGATTCTTTTTGATCAATGGAACTACTGGAAGCTACCGGGTCCCGCCTTTCTAACAGCGATAAAGCCTTTAATCTTCTTCAGCGGCCCCTTCAAAACATCAAGAAAATCATCAACTTTAAACACCCTCGCAAGCGGGTATAGAAGGCACGGGAAAAGCAGACCTGCTGCCAGAGAGGAAGCAAGAGCGCCCGGAAAGGTCTGCGTATTCAACCACGAAGCAAGAAGACGCCTCACCCCCTCCAGCACTACCCCCAGAAAAATGCTCAACAGAACCATTTTGCCAACAGCGAGGTAGACGGCTACGCTCTCACGGTTTTTCGTACGCCGATTCCAGATGGCATACAGCAGTGCAACCTGCATGAAGGCCGACAGGGAAACTCCAAGGGCAACTCCCGGCGCCCCGAAACGGTTCATGCCTACGAGAAAGACGGGGATGCTCAAGGTCACCGCAAGCGTTCCCAAAAGGGCTGGAAAGAGCGTGTTCTGCATGGCGTAATATCCTCTCACCACAATCGTCTGGGCGGAAAATGCAAAAGCCCCGAACATCAGATAAGGGAGAAGATGGGAAGTCAACACGGTGGCAGCAGTGCCAAAGCGCCCCCGTTGAAAAAGGAGGAAAACCACTTCATGCCGGAGCACAATCAAAAGCACGGAAAACGGAATGACAAGAGACAGGGCGGTGAGGGTTCGGTTCATAAGCTTTTTCATTTCGTCCATTTTTCCCTGGGCCACAAGATGGGACATGAAAGGATAGGATGCCGTGCCCACAGCCTGCCCGAAAAGACCGACCAGAATGAAAACAATTCTCAACCCATAGTTTAAAGCGGCAACCGTTCCCTTTGGCATGTAAGAACCGAAAAACCGGAAAAAGACCTCCGTAGAAAACACCATGGTAAGCCCCAGAATAAGAGGGAGGGTAAGAAAAAAATACCGTCTCACATCCGGGTGCCGGAAATTCATACTGGGCACGAATTTCATTCCGATTCGGGCTGCGCCAATCCATTGCACGAGAAAATTTCCGATAAAAGCGCCTCCCAGCACGCCCCAGGCAAAACCCTCCATTCCGAATCGAGGCCCCAAAAAAAGACCTCCGGCTACAATTCCCAGATTGTAAAAGAGAGGAGCCAGGGCGGGAAGAAAAAACCGCTCTTTTGAAAACTGTACGGCCATAAAGAGGCCCCCGGCAAAAAAGAAAAACTGGGCCGGCAGGACGATGCACGTCATTCTCACCGTAAGGGCTCTGACAGCCGGGTCCTTGATGCCGGGAGCAATAAGATCTACCAGAATATTCGTCCAGAGACAGCCGGCGAGAATCAAAAGGAGAAGAAAGATGCCGAAAACAGTAAAGATTATCGAAAAAACCCGCCACCCCTCCTCTTCCATATCCCGCGCGAGATAACTGCTGAAAATAGGAATGAATGTTATGGAAAGAAACCCTGTGGCGGCCACATGATTCAGGATCTCCGGGAGCAGGAAGGCCAACTGATAAGCATCCACCTGGCTCCCCGCCCCTCCCACATAAGCGACCACTGCCTCCCGAAACAGTCCGATAATTCGGCTAAGAAAGACAGAGGACATCATGATGATGGAGGCGATGCCCACCTTCCTGTAGAGAGATCCTTTCATGGACAACCGTTCTTAAGGAAGGTTAACCTGATGATCTTGCTTGTCCACGTGATACAGGGTGGCACCGACGGGAGCAAAGGAGAGGAACAGCACGTTGATTCCCGGTATCAGAAACGGGATTCCGAATCCCAGGTGGAACAGGAGATTCCTGGTCAAACTGTTCCAGCGCTTCTTGAACGGTTCGAGGCGTCTGGCGGGAATAAGATCCGTGTTGTCCCAGGCGAGAAAGATAACGACAATGACCGACGATATCACCGTCAAAACAGGGCCAAAAGGCGTCAGCCATCCCAGAATCATGGGGATGAGCAAGGCGGTCACCGGCAAAATGGCCCGCGGAATTTCCTGACGAACCAGGTAAAAGAAAAGACGCCAGAATGGCATCTTTTCCGGTTCCACGACCTGGCCTGTCATCATGGACTCAGTGACGCGGGACATGAGATCCATAATAAAAACGCTAAACAGGACCTGCGCAATCAGGTAGGCGAAGATACCCGACAGCCCGATCAGAACCAGTGTCAGTGTCCAGGATACCAGATACCACAGCCAGATAACCCAGGCGCTTTCCGGACGAGTCCATAGAATGTTCATAATGGGCGAATGGTAATACAGAATAAGCCCCGTTAGAAAAACCAAAAAAAAGATGATGGCAATCAGTCGCGACAGTCCCAACAACAGCAGTTTGGGACTCCCGAACGCCACTTTCAATCCCTTGAAATGGTACTGGATACCCCTCAAAAATTCCATAAACCGGTTTGTCCTCCAGGCGGGTATGAAAAATAGACGAAATGATCAAAACTCCCCTTCGAAAGTGTTGCCGCAGTATAGGTGAAACGGTTTGGGGTGTCAATAACAAGGGAGCAGGGCGACAAACCCTATATCACGTAAAACGAAAGGAACAAAAAGGCAGATCAATGGTTCGTATGTAATTGACACGTATCCTATTCAAATTTCCTGGCAGCAAAAAAGACCTGGTGACTCCATTTCTGCCAGGATTCTTGAAATAGGATACGGGAATTTCACAAACGGCCAAAATATGATTGTCCCGATAAGGATTTTTTCTTTGACTGAATCCGTTCACTGAATTATCTTCATTAAAAAAATCAATCCCAATAGACTGGAGAAAGGCTTCCAATGAAAAAAAGAGTAGTCATTACAGGGCTGGGCCCTGTTACCCCCATCGGTATCGGCAAAGAAGAATTTTGGAATTCCCTTATTTCAGGTAAATCGGGAGCTGGAAGGATCCATTTTGATATCGTTGACATGGAACAGTACAACTCCAAAATAGCCTGTGCCATTGAAAATTTTTCCTTAACGGATTTTATCGAAAAGAGCAAAGACAACAAATATCTGGGACGAACCTCCCAATTTGCCATTGCCGGAGCAAAGCTGGCACTTGAAGACGCCGGCTTTACGCTCGAACCCGTGTTTGTGGAAAGGGGACCCAAAACCTATTCTATTAAAGGAGAAGATTCTTCCTCAATAGGCGTTATCCTTGGCGTTGGAAGCCAGAATATGGATCTTTGTGAAAAATCCTTTTACCGTTTTGTGAAATCCAACGGTCCAAAAAAAATCTCTCCCTTTGCGCTTCCCCATTCACAGATTTGCGCCGTGGCGGTGAACGTGACCGTCAAATTCGGAATACTGGGAGTCGCATTTAATGTGTCCACTGCCTGCGCATCCTCCAACCATGCCATCATCGAAGGATATAAGCAGATCTTGTTAGGAGACGAAAAAGTGATTGTGACCGGCGGCGCCGATGCGTGCATAACACCGCTGGTATTTGGAGGATTCGTGGCCCTGAATGCCATGAGCACCAGAAACGACGATCCGCAAAAAGCCTCCCGGCCGTTTGATAAGGATCGGGACGGATTCGTAATGGGAGAAGGCGCCGGCATCATTATTCTTGAGGAACTGGAACACGCCCTGGAGAGAGGCGCCGAAATCTACTGCGAGATCACCGGATATGGCGCAACTTCCGATGCCTACCATATTACAGTTCCCGACCCGGGGGGAGAAATGCAGGCGAAGGCCATGAAGGACGCGCTGAGGAGGGGGCAAACGGCGCCGGAGGAAATCGACTACATCAATGCCCACGGGACTTCAACGCCATTGAACGATCCTGTTGAAACCACGGCCATCAAGAACGCCCTCGGCAAACACGCCTACAAAGTCCCCATCAGCTCTACAAAGTCCATGGCGGGACATCTCATAGGGGCATCAGGCGGAATAGAAGCCATTGCAACGGCCTTGATGTTTGAAAGGAAAAAGATCCATCCGACCATCAACCTCGATCATCCCGCGGAAGGCTGTGACCTCGACTATGTTCCCAACGAGTCCAGGGAGAAAACGATCGTCAAGGCCATCAGCAACAGTTTCGGTTTCGGCGGCCAGAATGCCTGCATCCTTTTTAAAAGGTATGAAGCCAATCGGTAGGATGCACCATCTTCACTTCGGAAACGTTTCCTTCATAAAGAAAGTGCAGAAAACACAGACGACGGAAGATCCAAGCAATACCATCAGAATAGCGGTGTAACCCTCCAGCGAATAGGCTCCTGCCGGGGTCTTAGGGTACATATCCAGGATTTTTCCCAAAAAAGGCATGAATACCGCACCCCCCAGGAAGGGGAACAGGTTGACAAGCCCCACCGATGTGCCTGCAATTTCAACCGGAAACAGCTCTTTGGTTGTCGTAAATCCGATCACTACCACGGAAGAAGCAAAGAGAGCAAACAAGAGAAAGACTGCAAACAGGGTGAAGTGACTGAGGCCCGAAGGGAATATACGGAGCAGCAAAAGTTCCACGGCCAGAGCCAGACTGCAGCAGACAATGACCTTTTTTCTGCTTTTGAGAACCTTGTCGGACAAAAACCCCAAAAAAGGACTCCCCCCGATCATTCCCCAGGCGATCATGCTCAGAACGGCGCCGGCCTCAGCCCTTGTTAAACCATAGACATCCATGAGATATGGACCGCTCCACAGTGCCCCGAATCCGAAGAAGATACCGCAATCAAAAAAATACCAGACAGCAAGGGGCCAGAAATATTTCTCGGAGACCACTCTGCGAAACCCATCCCACAGCCGTATTTTTTCCATGGCATTTGCAGTTTTTCCCTGCCTGTCCGCCAACTCGACGAGTGGAGGCCATCCTTTGTCTTCGGGTCGGTCCCTGACGACGATCCAGACCAGGAACAGCAGGGCGAAGGTGGCGCCGCCGATCAGTTCAAAAGAAACCCTCCACCCGACAAGACCCGTCATCAAGGCCAGCACCCACGTGGCGCCCAGGGCCCCAGCCCCTCCAATGGCATTGAGCAATCCGGCCATCAGGGCGAATTCATTCGCACGAAACCACCTGGATATGATCTTCATGGTGGGAATAAATACCATGGATACGCCAAGTCCCACCATGACCCTGCCCACAAAGGCCATACCAATCCCCGAGGCCAGACCAAAGAGGATGCTTCCCGCGGATGCAATCAAGAGGGAAAAGGTGACCGTTTTCCGAGGACCCAGGGAATCGGAAAGAAGCCCGGCAGGGATCTGCATGGCAGCGTAGCAGTAAAAGTAGACCGATCCCAGAAGTCCCATGACGCTGGCGGTGGTCTTGAAATCCTTTACAAGTTCATTCGCGACAACCGACAGGGACAACCGGTGAAAATATACGAAAAAATACCCCAATCCGAGGATTGTGAAAATCGCCCATCGAAAGGTATTCATTTTTTTGTCCATCAGTGCCCGCGCCTCATTTCTCCGGCTTCCCTCTTATCGCTGTGCAAGTCGATAAAGCAACGATGTTTTTAGAACAATCGCATCCTCTGAACACATCTCATGGCAGCAATAGCATCGGATACACTTGCTTTCGTCAATTTTCGCATAGGTTTTTCGGGAATTTTTCACCATGGAAATGGCCTTTGCGGGACATGCCTGGTAACAGGCTGCGCAGGCAACGCACTTTTTCTTCAGAATCCTTGGCTTTCGTGAAAGACTATCCTTGAAAATCGGCTGCAGCGGTTTCTGCCACCAGGAAAGATGGTTAATAAATCCCGTTCCTTCCGTGATGGTCGGAGGGAATTTAAAATCAGGAACTTTCAATGTAGACAAAGGCGCGCCGATCAGATCTATCTGCTCGATCCGGTGGGGACGGATGCCGCGTTTTTCGGCCTGAACCAGAAAGGGGTTATTTTTTCGATCCAATCCCAGGATTTCGCCGGCCACCACATCCAGTGCGAGAGCATTTTCGCCGGCCAGGATCAGGCCGACTTTCTTAGGATCTCCCGTCCCCGGACCATCACCCTCCATGGCCATCACCGCATCCATGATGGATATCCGCGAAGGAACAGCGTGCATGAGATCGAGAAGCATATCCACAAAAAGGCTTTTGTCGGCTAACTTCGCGTGATAACCGGGTTTAGTGCGTCCGGGAATCACCCCGAAGTGATTTTTTACAGCGCCGGTCATATGGGTGAAAGAATGGGTCTTGAGCTTGCACAGATTCAGCATGCCGTCCGCTTTCAAGACAGGCGTAATAACCTCGAACCATTTGATCAACTCTCCTTCGGGAAAGGATATTTTTTCAAACGACGTATCAAAGTTGAGTTCCGCCCCGGATTCTTCGGCCGCCTGCCGCATGCCGTTCGTATGATAGATTTTCTCAAGGACGGCCTTTGTGTACCTGAATCCCGAACCCGGACTGTCCACGATAAGAGGCCTCGCCTTCTCCTTCATCACCATGCGCGCTACGGCGGCAACCACTGCAGGATGGGTGGATACCGCCTCATCCGGCCTTGCCTCCCGGAGCAGGTTCACTTTCAGTGCAATGTCCTCTCCCTCCCTGACAAAACGGTTCATTCCCCCCATCATCTCCAGGAGTTCATTCATTTTGTTTTCGGTCTGGGCATACTCCCCACATTTGACCACATAGACCCTGTCGTCCACTGATTCTCCCCTTTACAATTGAGTAAGCTGCTGTATTATAGGGATTAGCAACAAGAGGCACAAGGAGAAAACTTAATAGGAACCGCTCCAGCGTTCTTGATACATACCCCTGGAACTCGGGATACTGTCATTTACTGAGGATAATGACTTGAAAGCGGGAAAGAGCTCCCCTTCAAAATCAGGCCGAAGAGGTTTCGGCAAGGCTTTGGGCCTGATTGTTTTCATTATTGCGGCCATTCTCGTGATTCGATTCACGCCCGTCAGGGAGTATCTGACGGCAGAATCTTTCAGCCGCTTCGTGGGGAAGGCCGGCTATTTGGCCCCTCTCCTTTTCATCCTCATTTATGCGGTCGGCGTCTGTCTGTTTATACCGGGAACGCTTCTGACGGGGTTGGGGGCTGCCATATTCGGGGCCTACTGGGGTTTTCTCTACGTTTGGATCGGCGCCATGCTGGGGGCAGCCGCGGCCTTTTTTATCGGCAGGACATTAGGAAGGGAGTTTGCCGCATCCCTTATCGGAGAGCGTCTGAAGAAATACGATGACGCCATTGAAAAAAATGGATTCGCAACCGTCCTGTACCTTCGATTGGTCTATTTCCCCTTCACACCCATGAATTTCGGCATGGGCCTCACCAAGGTTCGTTTCAGTGATTATCTGTTTGGAACGGGCCTGGGAATCATTGTCGGCACGTTCATATTCACCTTTTTTATCGGGACATTGAAGGACATCTGGGCCTCCGGGAACTGGGGAGAACTGTTATCCCTTAAAATCTTCTTTTCAGTGGGGTTGTTCGTTTTCTCCTTTTTCATCCCGAAGATTGTGAAAAGGTTCAAATGACTCAAAACTTTGAAAACCAGCCCGAAAACGAGCCTGCTTCCGTGTCGGCCACCGCTTCCGACCTCGCTGTTCCTTTCCAGTCCTGTCTCCTGGAGCGCACGCCCGAACCCTGCCAGATCGTGATTATCGGGGCATCCGGCGACCTGACCGCAAGAAAACTCATCCCGGCTCTTTTCAACCTCTATGTTATTGGCGCCCTCCCCGACTTTTTCCATATTATCGGATGCGCCCGTACGGAAATGTCGGACAGCCTGTTCAGGGAAAACATGCACGAGGCGGTGCTGCAGACCGATCTGCCTGAGAAGAACAGATGGGCTGATTTTGCCGAACGCCTTCATTATCGAACTCTCGAATACGGTTCCATCCCTTCTTTCAAGGCATTGTATGACTCGCTGGAAGGTTTCGGTTCCAACTTTCAAACCAGGGGAAACCGAATTTTCTATTTGGCCATTCCCCCTGCGCTCTACCAGTCTACGGCCCAATGTCTCGGCCAATCCGGCCTTTCCTCCATGGGGAGTTCGGGACCAAACTGGTCGCGAATTGTTGTGGAAAAACCGTTCGGCCGAGATCTGGAAACGGCTGTGGAACTGGATCGGGCAATCCACGAATATTTCACGGAAGATCAGATATTTCGAATCGACCACTATCTTGCCAAGGAAACCGTTCAGAATATTCTCATGTTCCGTTTCGCAAACACCATCTTTGAACCGATCTGGAACAGACAGTATATTGAAAGCGTGAGCATCACGGCCGCCGAAACTCTTGGCGTGGAACATCGGGCCGGGTATTACGAGGAATCGGGGGTTCTGCGGGATATGTTCCAGAATCACATGATGCAGTTGCTTTCCATGGTGGCCATGGAGCCCCCGTCCCTCTTTGAGCCCGACAGGGTGCGAGACGAAAAAGCAAAGGTCTACCGCTCCATGAGGCCTTTTGCCGTTGACAACCTGACCGGCAACCTGGTTCTGGGACAGTACGGGGAAGGGGT
Source organism: Desulfatiglandales bacterium (assembly GCA_038252125.1). Taxonomy (GTDB): domain Bacteria; phylum Desulfobacterota; class DSM-4660; order Desulfatiglandales; family Desulfatiglandaceae; genus DUZB01. The sequence goes on along the minus strand of JBBSAR010000055.1, from coordinate 5,415 downwards.
TGTCGAAGAAAAGCGGGTTCCCGCCTATCGCAGTGAAAAAGGGGTGGGCAAACATTCACTGGTTCCCACTTTTGCTGCCATGAAGGTGTTCATTGACAACTGGCGATGGGAAGGAGTCCCCTTTTTCCTGACATCCGGGAAAAGACTCCGGGAGAAGAGAACTGAAATAGCCATCCAGTTCAGGGAGATTCCCCATTCCATGTTTCGACGCACGGTGGGAGAGCTGATCTCCACAAACCGACTGGTTCTTGCAATCTATCCGGAGGAAAAGATCTCTCTGAATTTTCAAACAAAGAATCCTGGAGCGAATCTCTGTTTCCGATCCGTAAACATGGATTTCAACTATCACCAGAATTACTCGGGGCCTCAACTGGATGCCTATGAGAAGGTGTTGATCGACTGCATGATCGGGGATCAGATGCTTTTCTGGAGACAGGACGGCGTGGAGCTGTGCTGGTCTTTTCTCACGCCGATCCTGCGGGAATGCGAAACCTGCAAAAATCACGAAAATCTGCTCTACCCATATCCGTCGGGCTCTTCGGGACCCAAAGAGGTGGAAAGGCTTCGGGAGTGAGAAAAGGAAGGAAAAAGATGTCGTACACCATCGTCTTTGTCACGCACGATGTGGATGAAGCCGTTATTCCGGCGGACAGGATATTCCTCATGGGCAAAGATCCGGGAACGATTCGATACAGCGTCCCCGTAGAACTTCCGAGACCCAGAAAGAGAGATACCGGAGAATTCATTTTTTTCAGCCAGAAACTTCATAAAAGACTCCGCACATGACCTCCCTCCCCAACCGCATCATTATCTTCACCCGTTATCCGACTCCCGGCGCCACCAAAACCCGGCTGATTCCTTCGCTGGGACCGGTGGGTGCGGCGGATCTTCAGCGCAGACTTACCGAAAGAATCTGCAAACAGGCCTTTGCATATGCCGCGAAAAACAGGATATCCATAGAAATCTGCGTGAAAGATGGGAATGAGAAAAAGATGAGAACCTGGCTGGGAACCGGATTTGAATATTCCCAACAGGCGCCTGGAGATATCGGCCAGAGCATGCAGGCGGCCTTCAAAAACGCCTTCAGGAGAGGAAACCGCCCAGTCATCCTCCTTGGCACGGATATCCCGGAACTGACAGAAAAGCACCTGAAGAAGGGGTTTGAGGCCCTGGAAAAAAACGAACTCGTGCTGGGGCCCAGTACCGACGGTGGGTACTATCTGGTGGGCTTATGCCGAAATGCTGCCATTTTCGACGGCATCTTCTGGGGACAACCCACCGTGCTGGAACAAACCATCGCACTGGCTCAAAAAGAGGGCCTGGCCACCCATACGTTGGAATCCCTCACGGACATCGATACAGAGCAGGACCTGGGTATGCTTTCCGCCCCCGAGATATGGAAAAAACCCTATGTGTCCGTGATCATCCCCACCCTGAATGAACACCATAACATAAGAGAAACAATCCTTAGCGCGGTTGATGCGGATGTGGAAATCCTTGTAATGGATGGGGGCAGCCGGGACGAGACTGTGGCGATTGCCAGGAGAGCAGGTGCGCACGTAGAGAGCAGCAGGAGAGGAAGAGCGTTGCAGCAGAACCTCGGGGCAGCCGTTGCATCCGGACGCGTTCTCCTGTTTCTTCACGCGGACACGAAACTCCCTGCCGGTTATCCAACCCACATTTTCAATGCCTTCATGGATCCCCGAACGCTTCTCGGCGCATTCCGATTCAAAACCGACCGCCAAACACCAATGATGAAAGTGATCACCCGGATGACAAATTTCCGGGCGCGCTATCTGAACATGCCCTACGGCGACCAGGCCCTTTTCGTCAGAAAAGCCGCCTTCGACCGGGTGGGCGGTTTTCCGGAGATTCCGCTATCGGAGGATCTCCTCCTGGTTCGTCGGATCGCAAAAGAAGGCCGCATACGACTCGTCAATGCGGATGCCGTCACTTCCGCCAGAAGATGGGACCGCCTGGGACCGCTAAAAACAACACTGATCAACCAGATGATCCTGACAGGTCTGTGCCTTAAGATCTCCCCCCGAACCCTTGTGTCCCTCTATGGAAGAAAATCCGGACAGGACTGACCGAAGATCGAAAACATCATTCATCATTTTTTCTTTTTGTCTTTCTTAAGCGCCTGATTGAGCTTCTCTCCGAGGGAACCCATCGCACCCCCCTTGTCCGGGGCAAAAGAACGCCAGTCATCCACATTTTCTTTATCTCCGGGTCCAACCGATATCTTGCGCTCGTCGGCATTAATCTGCTCAATCACCACGGCAACGGGATCCCCCGGCCGTAATTTTTCCAACTCTCCGGATGCGGCGGATTCCTTGAATTTCGATTTCGGGAGAAGGGCGGTAATCCCAGGTTCCAGGTTGATGAACAGCCCGAATTTCTCCTGCTTCTCCACCTTCCCCTTGATGACCTGTCCTACCCGGTATTTCTCTTTCACACTGTCCCATGGATCGCCTGCCACATCTTTGAGGCTTAACGAAATTCTTCTCTTTGTTTCATCCACATCTTTGATCACAACCTGAACGGAATCGCCTGGGGCAACGATATCTTCGGGCCTCGAAACGCGCTTCGTATAGCTCATTTCGCTGATGTGAACCAACCCTTCAACCCCCGGCATAAGCTCCACAAAGGCACCGAATGGGGCACAACGGGTCACGGTTCCTTTGACGGAATCTCCCACCCGATATTTCCGTCCAACCGATTCCCACGGGTCCCCCATGGTCTGTTTGATGGAAAGCCCAATTTTGATCTGGTTCAATTTCTCTCCTGGCTTCAGGCCGATTACCCTGACCACAACCGTATCCCCTATGGCAAGTACGTCATCCGGTTTTTCCACCCTTGACCAACCCAGTTCCGAGATGTGCACCATCCCTTCTACGCCGGGCGCAAGTTCGATAAAGGCGCCATAGGGCATCAGTTGCGTAACCTTGCCCTCCAGTTCAAGCCCCACCGAAAGCCCTTCATAGAAAGCTTTCCGTTCTTTTTCCAGCGCTTTGTCTAAGAGCTTGCGCCTTGAAACGACTATGTTGCGCGCCTCTTCATCAAACTCTGTAATCAAAAACAGGAAGGTTTCACCGATGTATTCCTCGGGTTTTTCCACATATTTCGAATCCATCTGACTGATCGGACAAAAGGCCCTTCGCTGAACCACTTCCACTTCAAAGCCGCCTTTGACCAGGGACTTCACTTTCCCTTCCACCGGGATTTCCTCTTCAAAGGCGTCCATCAGGAGATCCATGCCGCCGATTCCCGAAACAGCCTTGGAAAGCCTGATCTCCGTACCCGTCACGGCAACCGCATAGAGATCTACAAAATCTCCAACTTTGAAAGGCATTTCGCCATTTTCATCAAGAAGCTCCTGCTTTTCCACGAAGCCATCGATTCTTGTCCCGGTATCCACAAAAACACTGTCCCTTCCGATGGAGATAATCTCCCCTTTGATTCTATCCCCCACGTGAATATCTTCTTTCATTCCCGCAGTATAGGCCTCGAACATTCCCGCGAAGCTCTCTTCTTCGTCTGCTCCTTCTTCCCCATGTTCTTCGGTTAATGCTTCTTCCAGTTCCTCATTCAAACCCTCATCGTTACCCATTCCTTTTCTCCCTGCCTTGGACTCCCCTGCAAAAAAGTGGTTATTTTTTCTTTGAACAAGACATGCAATCGTTCTCATTCTTGACATATTTGATATCTTATCATATGAATATTTTTTTAGAAACCATATCTATCAGTCACAGACATTTTTAAAAAAAAGGAGAGTTCATGACCTCAACAATGACCTATCTGGATAAACCCTGGCTGGCCCATTATGACAAGGGTGTTCCCGAATTTGTGGATTATGAAGAAACCTGTATACCCGAATTCCTGAATCGTTCAGCGGAAAGATTTCCTGACAATATGGCACTCCTTTTCCAGGGATATCGGGTTACCTACAAAGAACTCAAGTCAATGGTGGACCGATTTGCCGTGTGTCTGTCCAAGTTCGGCATTCAGAAAGGCGATAGTGTAGCCATCCTGCTTCCCAATATCATCCCCTGCGTTGTGGGATATTACGCCATTTTGAAAGTCGGCGCCACGGCGGTCATGAACAACCCTCTTTATACGGACAGGGAGCTGGAACATCAATTCAACGATTCCGGGGCCAAATTGCTCATTACGCTGGATCTCCTGGGAAACCGCATGATTGACCTGCGGCCCAAAACCGGCATCAAGCAGATCATCTATACTTCCATAGGAGACTATCTGCCCTTTCCGAAAAGCCTGCTTTTTCCCCTTGTAGGCAAGAAAAAAGGGCTGAAAGCAGACGTCAAATCGGCACCGGACGTCTACAAATGGAAAAGTGTCCTTGCAAGCTGCACGGGCAACGCGCCGATGGTAAAGCTTTCCTTTGAGGATACGGCCATGTACCAGTACACGGGCGGCACTACCGGTGTTTCAAAAGGCGTCATGCTGACCCACGAAAACCTCAGCAAACAGGTCCAGCATATTCGGGCCTGGTTCCCGATGTTTAACGATGGAGAAGAAATCATGCTTGGCGCCCTGCCCTTTTTCCATGTCTTCGGACTCTCAACGGCCATGAACTATTCCATTTACGCAGGCTGGGGCAATATCCTGGTGCCCAAACCCCAGCCTGACGCACTAATTGAGACCATCTCCCAATTCAAACCCACCTTTGCCCCGCTCGTCCCCACCATGTTCATCGGTTTGCTCAATCATCCCAAGATAGAACAGACAGACATGACAAGCATCAAAGGCTGTTTTTCGGGAAGCGCGCCCCTGCCGGTGGAAGTCATACGGGACTTTGAAAAAAAGACGGGCTCTGTCATCGTAGAGGGATTCGGAATGACGGAATCATCTCCGGTCACGCACATCAATCCTTTCAATGGACAACGAAAGGTGGGAAGCATCGGCCTGCCCATTTCCGATACCCTGTGCCGTATCGTAGATCTGCAGGACGGGGAAACCGATCTCCCGGTAGGGGAAGCCGGGGAATTGCTTGTTAAAGGCCCCCAGGTCATGAAAGGCTACTGGAACAAACCGGACGCAACCGCCGAAACCCTGACGGATGGATGGCTCCATACGGGAGACATCGGAAAAATGGATGAAGACGGGTATTTCTACATTGTGGACCGCAAGAAAGATATGATCATATCAGGCGGTTACAATGTATACCCAAGGGATATCGAGGAAGTCTTCTTTGAACATCCGAAGGTCGTGGAGGCCGCGGCCTTGGGCGTTCCCCATCCCAAAAGGGGAGAACAGGTCAAGGTTTTCGTGGTCCTGAAAGAAGGGGAAACGGCCACGCAGGAAGAATTCATCGAATACTGCAAAGGCAAACTGGCTGCCTACAAACTCCCGACCATTATCGAGTTCAGGGAGGAGCTCCCCAAGACCAAT
>JBBSAR010000054.1:0-14798 GCA_038252125.1 Desulfatiglandales bacterium | reverse complement strand
TTTCAAGCCTGTCGGTTTGGGTTTGATTTTGCGTTTCGCAATTTCTTCAAGCAGGGCTTCAATGGTCACTTTTGCATCCGCGCAGATTCCCAAATCGGGGATAATGTTCTTTCCAATCTGTCCCGGATCCACGTCTACATGAATGAATTGTCTGTTCCCCTTGTAAACTTTTAGATCGCCCGTGTGCCGGTCGTTGAATCGCACCCCAATGGCCAGGACCAGATCCGAATCAAGGAATACCTGGTTTCCCGATCTGGTATTGCACTGAATGCCCACCTGCCCGGCCATCAGGGGATGGTTCCAGGGAATGCCGCTTTTTCCCATATAGGTGGCGACAACGGGGATCTGAAGGGCTTCGGCCAGAGCGATAAAAGGTTTACAGGCATCGGCCAGGATCACTCCTCCGCCAAGCAGCAGAACCGGGCTTTTTGCCGCAAGAAGCATGTCCACGGCCCTCCTTATCTGGGCGCCGCCGGGGCCGCCTCGAAAAATGGGCAGGGGAATGTCGGTCTCGGGATCGTATTCAATCATCTCTTTTTGTACATCGAGAGGAAGGTCGATAAGCACGGGTCCCGGCCGTCCTTCTTTCATGATCCGGAATGCCTCCCGAAAAACCCAGGGCACCATCCCCGGATCTTTCACGCAATAAGCTTTTTTAGTAACGGGCCTGACGATGGCGGCAATGTCCACGGCCTGAAACGCTTCTCGATCCAACTGCGACCGTACGTTCTGGCCTGTGATGGCCAGGATCGGAATGGAATCCACCTGGGCAGTATAGAGTCCTGTTACGAAGTTGCTTGCGCCGGGTCCGGATGTGGCCGAGCAGACGCCCACCGCGCCGATGGCCCTGGCGTATCCGTCCGCCATATGGATGGCGCTTTCCTCGTGTCGGGTTACCATATGTTTTATCGTTCCCAGGTCTTTCAGCGCACGATAAAAAGGGAGTATTCCCGCTCCGGGAATTCCGAAAATCTGTTTCACCCCTTCACTTTCAAGAATTTTAACCGCGGCTTGCATGGTAGTCATTTTTGGCATGGCGTTCTCCTTTCATGGTTCGCGAGGGTTTCCTTCCTGAAACCCAATTGTGTGGATATTTCGAATGTACAGTCTTTCACCATCTTTCCGATCTTTTCGATCCGATCAGGGGTGAGTCTCATGGCGGCGCCGGAAATGGAGAGGGCGCCCGCGGGATTTCCAGTGTGGTCCAGGATGAGGGCGGCTACGCATCGAACCCCTTCTTCCATCTCTTCATTGTCCACGGAATAGGCCTGGTTCCTGATTTGAATCAATTCCCGGCGGATATCTTGTGCGTCGATCAATGTATAAGGGGTGGAGGCTACCCTCTCCGTGGTTTTCAAATAGGTATCGAGTTCCATTTCGCTCATGCGGCTCAAAAACAGTTTTCCCACCCCCGTGCAGTAAAGCGGGGCCTGAGCGCCCGGTCTGGTAAAAAGCCGGAGCATGGAGTAATCACTTCGCATATGGTCCAGGTAGACCACCTTGTCGCCGTGCTGAATGGCCAGGTTCACGCTTTCGCGCGTTTCCAGCATGAGTCGTTTGAGGTGGGGCCTGGCAATGGAGGTAAGGTCGAACTGATCCTGAACCATGGTGCCAAGCTCCAGGAATTTGACGGATAGCGCGTATTCTTTCGTAACAGGATCTTGTCTGAAATAGCCCCTGGTTACGAGAGGAGATATGATTCGGTGGATGGTGGAAGGGGGAAAACCAAGCTGAGAGGAGAGCTCCCTAATGCCCGCTTTTCCATCCCTGGCCACCGCGTCGATAATATCAAGAACTTTGTTGAGGGATTTCATTGCTGTTCCATAATGCGGAATCATGTTTCATATTGCGGTACATCGTAAGGCAATAATTATTTGAGTGTCAAGTTTTTTTTTAAAAAAAGATAGGCATACACCCAAATAAATGATAAAGAAAGAAGCTCATCGGGATTCGAGAAATCTTTGCAGGAAAAACGCTTTCTTTCGGTAAATCGTCCGACTGAAGCGGTGGGGGAATTCCGAGAGGAAGAAAAAAGGCTTGACAAAGATTTTTCATGGTTTTACTATCGTGCCACATATCAGAACACTGTTCCATAATGCGGAACGTTTATATGAAATCATTTCGAAAAGAACGGAAAAGTATTGAGGCCGTCGGCGATGCGGGCAGTGTGGGCATTCCAGAGTCCTCCTACCGAATTGGGCCTTCCTCCAATCACCTTTCAGACTATTGCAGCCATATGGATGCCTCGCCGGTACGCAAGGCGGCATCCGGAAACCAGGAAATACGCGCTGTCCGTCAGACTCTTTGAACGGGCGGTTGAATGCAGGGTTCATTAGAACCCTTTGTGCTAAATATTACAGGTACGGTTCACGTCTTTTTGTGGGGCCGGGCTGTTCATGTGGATGGTTTCAAGGACAGCCCGTTCAACGGCATTAACTTTGATGAAAGAAAGGGGGCTATTATGGAGGAGAAGTCGAAAAAAGGAATTTTGGAAAACGAAGCGGTGTCTCGGCGTGGCTTTTTGAAAACGGCCGCAGTGGCTGGCGCCACGGCAGGGGCACTGGGCTTTCCAAGCGTCATGAGGCTTCACGCCGCGGAAGCAATCAAAATGAAGATCCAGACCGCCTGGGACGCCGGAACGCTGGGATACATCATGTTTCAGCAGTTCTGCAAGGAATTGGGCGAGATGACCGACGGTAAGTTGACCATCGAAGGTTTTCCGGCAGGGGCCATTGTTGGGACCTTTGAGATGTTTGATGCCGTCAAGGCAGGGGTGTTCGATGGAATGCATTGCTTTGATGTCTACTGGCCTGGAAAAATCCCGGTGGCAACGTTCCTGTCTTCCTACCCCTTCGGCCTTGATCGTCCCGATCAATGGGAGACCTGGTATGGTTCTCTGGGAGGCCGGGAGATCGCTCGCGAGGCCTATGGCAAGCACAACATGTATTACATCGGGCCGATCCAGCATGATGACAACCTGATCCATTCCAAGGTGCCTATCCGTACCTTTGAGGACTTCAAGGGGAAAAAGATCCGCTATCCGGGTGGTATTATCGCGGATATCTACCGATCGGCCGGCGTAGCTACGGTGCTGCTGCCCGGGGGGGAAGTTTATCCCGCTCTGGAAAAGGGCGTTATCGACGCCTCGGACTATGTGGGAGCGGCTATCAACTATAACCTGGGATTTGGCGAGGCGGCCAAGTACATTATTATGGGGCCTCCCTCCACGCCCTGCCTGCATCAGCCCGTGGACCTGATGAGCCTGAATATCAATATCAACACGTGGAAGAAGATTCCACCGCACCTGCAATTGCTTCTTGAAGCAGCAGTAGAAAAACATTCATGGGATCAATACACGGCCATTCAAAAAGCCGACATCGAAGCATTTGATAAATTCGAGAAGCAGGGGGTGGAAATCATCCGTCTTCACGAATCAGATATTGAAAAATTCAGAAAATTTGCGCCTCCACTGTGGGTCAAGTGGGCGAAGAAGTCTCCTCTGGCAATGAAGGCGTTCAAATCTCAGCTGGCATTCATGGAATCCGTGAAGGTGGGTTACATCAAGAAAAGCGATCTTGTGGATCTGGATGGAAAACCGCTGGAATTCTGATTGATGCGGGAAAAAGTTTGATCGACGGGGGGAGGGGTGAAAACCCCTCCCTCTTTTGGCTTTGACAGGATGAGGAAACGCAATGGAAACCTTAAAGAAATACATGACAGCCGTTGAGAAGACCAACATCTTTGTCGGCAAGTTGATGGTCGGGCTTACCCTGCTCGCTGTCCTGGTGATTACTTTCGAAGTCGTGATGCGGTACGTCTTCGGGAAGCCCACCAACTGGGGACATGAACTCATGACCCTGCTTTTCGCCATACAGTATATGTTTGTTGCGGGATACTGCCATTACCACAGGGCTCATGTGCGGGTGGACGTGATCTACTCCACGCGCACAAGGAGGACGAGGGCATTTATGGACCTTTTCACGTCCATCTTCTTCTTCACTTTCACCGGAGCGCTTCTCTGGACCAGTTGGAATTTCTACTGGAGTTCTCAGACCATGCTTGGCGGAGGAACATTATTCGGCTATGAGATTCCCGGAGAGCTTTCTTTAACGGACTGGGCGCCTCCCATGTATCCTGTGAAATTCATGATGCCTTTCGGCGCATTAATGCTGCTTTTGCAGGGGGTGGTCTGGTTCATCCGTGACCTGCATGTGGTTATTACAGGGAGGGAGATGGTATGAGTATTGAGTGGATCACCATATTGATGTTTGGCTCCTTGTTTTTCCTGCTGGGGCTGGGACTTCCCGTAGCTTTTGCCTGTGGGTCGGTAGGAGTGATTTTTACGGCCTTCCTCCAGGGGGCCTCCGCCGTGAACATTGTCCCCACCAGGATTTTCGGCTTGATGACCAACTACCTGTTGGCGGCCATACCGCTTTTCATTTTTATGGCCTGCATCCTGGAGCGTTCGGGGATTATTGAGGACCTCTATGAACTGGTCTACCAGTGGTTCGGCGTTCTTAAAGGCGGGGTGGCATCGGCTACGGTGGTTGCGTGCACGCTGCTGGCCGCCATGGTGGGGGTTATCGGTGCAAGCGAGGTGACCATGGGGGTCATTGCGCTGCCGCAGATGTTGAGGCGACAGTACGATAAATTCATTGCCTGTGGCTCCATCCTGGCGGGAGGGACTTTAGGTATCCTCATCCCCCCCAGCGTCATGCTCATCGTTTATGGATTGGTGGACAACAGTTCCATCGGGAGACTTTACGCCGGGGCCATTGCGCCGGGTCTTATGCTTGCGGCCATGTTTATCCTGTATGTAACGATACGGTGTTATATCAAGCCGTCCCTTGGGCCTCCGATTCCGATGGAGGAAAGATTGCCTCTCTCAAAAAAGCTTCGCCTACTGGCAAGGGTGATTGCACCGGGGATACTCATTTTTCTGGTTCTGGGAACCATATTTACCGGCATTGCCGCCCCCACCGAGGCCGCCGCTGTCGGCGCCGCGGGAGCGATCGTTCTGACCCTTATTCAACGGAAGCTGACCTGGCGCGGTCTTGTTCAGGCCGCGGAAAGCACCCTCAAGTCCTCGGCCATGGTTATGTGGACCATTTTCGGCGCCAATGTTTTCGTAGGCCTGTACGTTATGGTCGGAGGAGGGCGGTTTGTGACCGACCTTCTTTTGGGTTCCGGGCTCGGTCCATGGGGTATCTTGATCATCATGCAGTTCATCCTGGTTTTCCTGGGGTGCTTTATAGACTGGGTTGGCATCATCATGTTGTGCGTCCCGATTTTCGGTCCCATTGTGCGTCAGTTGGGTTTCGATCCCGTCTGGTTCGGGGTCTTGTTTGCCACCAATTTGCAGATTTCTTTTCTTTCTCCTCCTTTCGGGTATGCCTTGTTTTACTTAAAAGGCGTTGCCCCGCCCGAAATCAGCACCACGGATATCTGGAAGTCCTCGGTTCCTTTTATCGGACTACAGGTGGTGGGCGTAATGCTGGTGATGGTTTTTCCTCAGATCGTCCTGTATCTGCCTAGCGTGCTCTATTGAGCCTGCCGTCGGATGAGGAAGCGATCTAAAATTCGGGGGCGTGCTTTTGGAGAAAAATCAGCGTAAAATTAAAGATTCAGGAATATCGCATCCTGAAATGGCGTACAAGGCGCCCTTTTTTTTCTTGGCGGTTTTTTACGCCCTGCTTGTTATATGGACCGGGATTTCCCTGTTTTTTTTGTGGCCCAAGGTTCAGAACGGAATACTGTCGCTTTTCCAGGTGGTGATGATTGCCTTTATTTTTGGCTACACCTGGTATTTCTCACTGGGGATCTTCTATGTTATCCGTATAAAAGGGGACGGGGTTATTCATATGAAGAGCATTCGGCGTATCATCGATATCATCCCCGATGTGGTTGATACGGTCGAAGGCCCCAGGTTTGGCGTACTTCCCTATGGGTTTATTCGATTCCGGCTGGAGCGTGAAAAAGTCTACTTATTTTGTCATATCACCAACAGCCATCTTGTTCGCCTTCTGGCCAGGATGAAGGGGGCCAATGGCCATCTGAAATTCAAAGGTTTGTATCCTGTATTGTGAGAACTGCTTGCATGGCTTTTTCAAGCGGTTCTTTTTTGCGAAGAATGCCGATAGACTCACGTTGAAGGAGGTTTATTTATTATGTTCGTAATGTGGCCTAATATAATTTTGTTTATTGCCCTGGCCCTTGTGGGCGGCACCATCGGATTTTTGATCTATGGAATGTTTAAAGGATTCAAAAACCTTTTTCCGAATGATTGAGCGGCAACGCGACAGTGTTTTCCTCTATGGTCTTTTCCATGGGGTAATAGGTGCATCAGTTTGATTTCCGTATTTCCCCCAACCCGGAGACTTTACGATGGATTCTCCCCTCCCACCTTCCGACAATAAGCTCTTCATGGCCAGGGCATTGGAAGTGACGATTCGTGTAGGAGTTGTCCTGCTTCTTTTTTTCTGGTGCTTTCGGATTGCCCAGCCTTTCATCGAAATCGTGCTATGGGGCATCATCATCGCTGTTGCCGTTTTCCCCGCCCACGGGTGGCTGAGAGGCATTTTGGGGGGGCGAAACAAACTGAGCGCAACCCTGATCACGCTTCTTCTTCTGATTATCCTCATCATACCGACCCTCATGTTTGCCGCATCCCTCGTGGGGACTGCCGAGAAGCTGTCTAACGGAATATCCAACGGCAGCCTTCGAATTACTGACGTGGTTGAACAGATCAAATCCTGGCCGGTTGTCGGACAGACTTTGTATGATTTTTGGAAGCTCTTGTCAGAGAATTTTTTGGGCGCCTTGGGCAAAATCGCGCCCCAGCTCAAAACGGTTGGTCTATGGCTGTTGAACTCGGCGGCGGGTGCCGGATTCGGCATCATCAGTTTCGTGATAGCCATCATCATTGCGGGGGTCCTGCTCAGCAACAGTGAACCTGGAGGGCATGTGGTGCGCGGCATTGCCGTTCGTCTGGCCGGGGAAAGGGGCCCCGGACTGGTAACGCTTTCGGAAGCTACGGTCAGGAGCGTTGCCAGGGGGATCTTGGGGGTGGCAGTCATTCAGGCAATCTTGGGGGGGCTGGGTTTTCTCGTGGCGGGTGTTCCCGGAGCGGGACTCTGGGCATTGCTTGTCCTCATTCTTGCAATCATTCAGCTTCCGACCATCCTGATTCTGGGACCGATCATCGTGTATGTGTTTTACACGGCAAGTATGCTTCCTGCTATTTTGTTTGCCATATGGAGCCTCTTCGTGGGTGCGTGCGATTCTTTTCTGAAACCGCTTTTGATGGGCCGGGGAGCGAGTGTCCCCATGCTGGTGGTCTTTATCGGCGCCATAGGCGGGTTTATTTACAGTGGAATTATCGGTCTCTTTATCGGGGCGGTTATTCTCTCCCTTGGGTTTACACTGTTTCAGGCCTGGCTCCATGAAAATGCCGACCCGAAAGCAGTGCGGGAAGAACTGCCCTCCTGAAACTGTTTTGTTTTTCTCTTTGTCGAATCTCATCTATTCTCCTTTACATATTGCTCTCTAAGCTAACGGCTAAGAGCGCCTTGCAGATCTCCACTTGGTGTGTCTTTCACTACCCACTCCCGTGTTTGTTCCAGGAGATCTCCTTTCTTCTCAGATAAAGTCTTCAAAAACAGCATGAGTCCTTTAATGGATCCTTTCTCTTTTTCGAGAGCTGCTTCAAACAGGTCAAAATGGCTGTGATAGAGTCCTATCGCGAGGACATAGGCGTTATTCAGAGGCACACACCCGAATCCTGAAAAAGCGTCGGTCTGAAAACGGCCTTTGAGTGCGGCAAAAGTTTCCAGAGATCGGCGGAAGACCTGTTCCCGTTGCATCATCTTTTCTTCGTATGGGCATGGGGATTGGTAGAGCGTGTTGAGTTCTTTCAGGAGGGAAGCAACGAACGCGGAAAAGATGCGTTCGTCTTCTATGGATGCCTTCGCCTGGGTCGTAAAGGGGTGTGAAGGACCGAAATTCCGAGCGAAGAACCGAAGCGCGCCCACTTTTCCCAACAGGACGGCCAGTCCCTCGTTGAAAGCGCCCTGGCTCTTGACGTAAAGGGTGGCGTGGGTCATTTCGTGCAGGATGGTTTCGACCAGTTGGGGCGTGGTCCCCTCAAGGAGGTTTTTGGTCACCGGATCGGCGAACCACCCCAGGGTACTGTAGGCGCCGGCCGCGCCGATGAACACATCCAGGTTTTCATCCGAGAGTTTTTTCCCTTCCTCTTTCGCCTTTTCCACGTTAAAAAAGCCCAAGTAAGGCATTTTACCAACAATGGGAAAATCCCAGGTTTTCTGCTGGAGCCTGTCTTTGGGAGAGGCGGAGACCGTATAGATGGGATCCTGGCCGGATTTCAAGAAGACCGTTTCATAGCTGTCGGTTTTGCGTAACCCCAGGTCATTTTCTCCAAATTCCTTGATTTTTGCCACAAGAAGCAGTCTGGTCTTTTGGTCCGGAGGAAGGAGATCCTGGTCCAGGGCTTGCTGTACGGGAATGGATTTGCTGAGCAGTTGAAACTGCCCCGCGGCCGCGTGAAAGAGATAGCTCAAACGGCAGCCGGCGAGGGGCAGGAGCAGAAAAAGCAGGAAGATCGCAATGCTTTTTTTCGGGAACTGAATTTTCGTAGTTTTCTCCATTTAAATATCAAAAAGTGATTCCTGCTGAACCTGCAATATCCGCAAGTTCGTTCAAGTGAAAAGCTGTTTGTATCCTATTCAAATTTTGCGGCAGTTTCACCAAAAAAATGAAAGTTGCCCCGGGTGGTAAGGGCTTTAGAGACTTCTTAAGCCAGTCCTTATATCGCCGGAGGTCCAATTATCACTCAGAAAAAATACGAATTAAGCGCTCATCAAGGGGGTCCCATTGAACTGAAAATTCAGGATGCGGTGACGTCATCAAAGTACATCTTGAGGTTCGAAATGTTTGTGAAAAACACATCTGCCATTGTGCTTTTGTAAACATTTCGGAGGAGGATGTGGAAAAGATCTTCGCTTCACCTGAGCCTCTTTCCCGGAACCCAGGAATTAGGCGCAGGCGGATATATAAAAAAGCCGTTTACATTAGAACAAATTGGAATGGCTGTACAGCCATACACCGGATGACGGACCATCGGAATGATGATTACGTTCCCGGTACGCCGGAAGACCGCATTGGCCTTGTCTGGCCGCTGACCCGAGAAATTGCATCCCTGAGCGTGAAGCACGATGTTGAACGAAGACTACAGAGACATGTTACGTGCCTTGTCCGACGAGAAGGTTAGATTCATCCTCGTCGGCGCCTATGCGCTTGCTGCGCATGGTTATCCCCGTGCCACTATGGATATCGATATTTGGGTCATGCCATCTCCTGAGAATGCTGATGCCGTCTTGCGGGCATTGCGTCGTTTTGGCGTCCCGCTGCACAATCTGTCCAAGGAAGCAGAAAGGAAAAGACCCGATATACGGGGGTTGACCGCCATGCTGGAAGGGGGCGTGAGCCTTCCCGGCCCCCCGGGACGCACCTATTTTCGCCACGGCGAGAAATACACCATGGACCTGGACCAGTACGACGCCTACCTGACCCGATCCAGCGCCCTGGCAAGGCCGAGGCTGGAGCGGATGATGACCTCCTTGGCGTGGCCCGGGAGGCCCGAGGAATGGCAGGCCGACCGGATCAAGGCCATTGTGGCCCATGCAAGGAAGAGGGCCCGGAGTGAGATGAAGAGGCGCATCCGGGCGGAAGGCCCGCGCGAAAAGGCGGCGGGATGAGGAATAGACTCATCCGCCACCCCCTCCCACCCAAGGATGGTTCAAGCCATATCAATATATCTTCACTTTTTGATAGATCTTCAAAAAAACACTTGAGTTTCTGAACCCATACAGATTATGAGTAAACCAATTATTCCAAATATGAGAACATGGCCTCGTAACTTAAGTACAAGCCAAGGTGGCGGGCTTTCTACTTCACAGTATGGCGGTATGTCCACATCACAATATGGTGGATTATCAACATCTCAATATGGTGGTCTATGAACCTCTCAGGGAGGCGGAATGTCAACATGATCCTCCAACGTTTATATGAGTAACATACCACCATGGCCTTATTTTGTAAGAGAACTAGAGGCAAGAGGATACGACTGGGCAGCTGAATTAATCCGACAGTATTTGCCGGAATTCTTATGGCCAGAAAACTTTTTTGGTTAAAATTGGCTAACCATCCAATAAACGCGGGCTTGGCTACAAGACAGCCAAGCCGGTTATCGGTTCGTTGGGTAAGAATAATACAATGAGACCGGACTACACAAAATTGATAGCGGAATACTGGCCAACGATCATGCGGGCTTGGGAGGAACACTCCGGAAAACGCACGATAATCGAGTGTGATGTGGTTCGCAGGAAAGTCGCGGCAATGCCTGCAAAGGAGTATATCGATGGGCTTACGGAGCGCTCCCGAGAGGGGACCCATCGGCAGTTCAACGAAATATCCGCGGAAGGTGGCATGATGGTTTTCATCCGGGACAGCAAGAATAAGGTCCTGCAATCCCATGTATTCATTCCGAACGACGAGACAGGATAGCACCGACACCCAACCGTGGGGTCAAGCAGACCGCCAATAACATGCCGATTTTTACCGGCAAGTTCTCCGAACAAATGCAAGGGGAACCCGAAAGGTGGTTGCCTCGCAATGTTGGCGGCAGCTTACCCTTGTCGTTATGGAATTGTCATGGCTTGGTCTAAGTGTGACAGCAGAAAAGAAGATCAGAATATTGGTTGGATACCGGCCTGTTTGCAGATTTCATTTGCGGTTATTCGATCAATTTGTTTATGGCGTTTCACTGGAATAACCTTCTTGCCATTACTGTAGATGGAGTGGTTGGCGCCTTCTCTGAAAAGATGGAATCCGTTCGCTTCGAGGTGTCGGACTAAATCACGATGCTTGACTGACACTTTGAATCTCTATGGGGAGTTGTTCAATGAGTGCATTTCCGAGAGGGATCTCCTTGCCAAGCTGCTGGTATGCGACAAGCATCTCATGCAATGCATCCCGGAGCATTTCACGGCAATTTTCAAGATCATTACCTTCGGTAACGACCTCAGGCCACTCTACCAGTTGACCCATGTATCCTGAACTTATTTTAGTATATTTTGCAGTATAATTTATCATTTTAGCATATTCTCCTGTAATGCTTGGCAAACAGTTGACTTAAATAATATCTCTTTGTCGTGGGCTTGTCAATTTGGAAATGAAACCACATGAAAGATCATTTTAGCATGATATTTCAATTGGTTAATTAACAATAATCCATAACCTTGCCACTCCAGCCGAACACAAACAGCGGGGCGGCTGACCGGGCCGTTATATTTTAGTAGTGCATTGGATATAGGAATGTGCGATGGGTTGGAAAAACATATTATTCGATCCCGAAGAAAATAGGGCGATGACTCCTGACGAAATACGGGCAAAAATAGATGGGTTTCGCTATAAGAAAGCAACAATCGAGATAATTCAGAAGTCGCAGAGGTTGGATAAGAGCGGAGAGATATTTGTTGAATGTACAGCCCGCATCCTGTCTAACTTCAAAATGACTTGGTCCGGTCCTTTCAAAGGCGTAGGCATAAAGGGCGACAGGAAGATCACTGGCAGAAAAATCCTCCTCCAGTGTTGGAATGAGATTGGGGATGATTTACTAAAGATTCGCAATTCGATACGTCAAAGCGGACATGATAGAGATAGATATATCCTCGAGTTGAGCGATGCTGACCGTCGTGAATTAGTGGCACAAATCTGGGCAATGACCAAACAGCTCCTGCCAATCACGATGTCGGTTTCATCTTATGGTCTTGTGGGCGCGAGCAAGATACTGTTTGCAGTCCTGCCTGAGATCGTTTTGCCTGTCGATAACCAACAATGGAAGGAGCTATTCAAAACGGTCGATCTTGGAGATGTTCTCTTCCGGATGACGGTCGACATCGAACAGTGGGAACATATCACGCAACACAAACTCAACGAAGTTGACCGTTTCCGAAAGATCACAACACTGCCATCCGTATATAACGTTATGACGATGGACGCCAAATCGAAGTTAAATCATCAATAGATGCGACACCAAAATACAACTCATTGGAACCGACCGCCAGGAACGTCCATTTTTGAGTCTGATTCCGCTTCCGGGAGTCGGATTTCAGAAAAGGGTCGTCTCGCATATCACACTGGCGGCGGCTCAATTCGGGCGTTGGGCACGATCAAAGGGGGATTCGATGAGCGAATGCGCATGGCTGGTTGACATGGGGTACGTCGTGAAGGCGGCCAAGGAGAGCAACATGAAACTCGACTATCTCGCCGGGAGACACTTGCTTACGAACCGCTACGGATCAACCGCGGTCTTCCTGTTCAATAGTTTGGACCAGTCGTACGGCATCCCGGACGGACTAAAGAAGTTCTACGACGCGATGGAGCAACAGGGGATGGTCGCATGCCTTCAGCCTATGAGCGGGGACCCCAATACCGGCGACCACAGGCAACGCCGGGCGGATGTGGATTTCGCGAGCCATGCCGTATGGCAGGCTTCGCTTGGCGATGTGAAGAGAGTTGTGTTTACCACCGGGGACCAAGACATGACGCCTGCGGCGAAGCTGTGCCAGGACAAGTTCGGTGTGCAGATTGTACTCTTCACTTTCCGTAGGAACGTGAGCAAAGCCCTCACCGACTTGGCCAACGAGCACCTCTTCTTCGAGGACCACCGTAGTCAACTGGATCGATAACATGTGGAGCCCAACCAAGGCCTCGAGCCGACGCGGAACCAAGCCCGAGGTTCCTTTCTCAAGTCCCGGGCCGCGCGGCTCAGGCCTGCCGTTAGGCATCTATGAATTTCTCTAGCTTGGAACCAGGAGGCACAACGATGCGCAAGCGAATCATCACCCCAGGACAACAAGAAACCGCATCTCTTGACCAGGATTGGTTGAATATGGAGGGGCTCGCGGAGGTGGAAATCACCTCGGAGGATGCCGGTCATCCAATTGAGTCCGCGTTGCTGCCCGGTCGGGCCTCAGGGTGGCGTGCCGCAGGTCCCGGAAAGCAGACGATCCGGCTTCTCTTCGCGAATCCGCAACGGCTTCGGCGGATCAGGCTGAACTTCGTGGAGCCCCGCACTGAACGCACGCAAGAGTACGTCTTGCGTTGGTCGCCGGATGGCGGGCAGTCGTACCGGGAAATCGTTCGGCAGCAGTGGAATTTCAGTCCCCAAGGCGCAACCAGCGAAATGGAAGACCTTCACGTCGAGCTCTCGGCGGTCACTGTGTTCGAGTTGAGTATCATTCCGGACATAAGTGGGGGAAATGCGTTCGCTTCTTTGGCGCAGTTACAGCTTGCCTAACCAGGCAAATTCATCCGACGACAAAAAGCGGCGCGGCTGATTTGCGACGTTATATACAACACAAAATAAAGCTTTTATATTTAACATATAGTGTGTATGATATAATTAATTATACACATTGGAGGCAAGACATGAGAACAAACGTAGTCATAGATGATGATTTGATGGCATCAGCCATCAAAGTATCCGGTCTCAGAACGAAAAAGGATGCCATAGAAGAGGGATTGAAACTGTTGGTGCAAATGAAAAGCCAGAAAGAAATTAAGCGGTTTCGAGGAAAACTAAAATGGTCCGGTAATCTCGATGAGATGAGGTTAGACAAATGATCCTCGTTGATTCGTCTGTCTGGATTGACTACTTCAACGGTAATCAAACATCTAAAACAGACTGGCTCGATTCTTCTCTTGGGAATACACCCATCATAATCGGTGATCTCATCCTAACGGAAGTTCTTCAGGGATTTCAGAGTGAAAAGGATTTTAAGATTGCCAAGGATCTCCTTCTTGGCATTCCATTTGTAACGATGGGAGGGAAGGCATTAGCAATAGAAAGTGCCATGAACTATAGGATTTTGCGAAGGAAAGGTGTTACCGTAAGGAAAACCATAGATATTATTATTGGAACTTTCTGCATACACAATCAGCTATCATTGTTACATTGCGACCGTGATTTCGATCCAATGGTCAAGTTTTTAGGCTTGAAAATAATCGATATATAACAAAATCAATACAGCCGATCGCTAAGTTCCGGCTGATTTTCGTTATAATAATATGCTGGTTGCCCGAACTCTATCAGATTAGAAACTGAAAAATGAAATGGAGTCAGCATGTTAATTGATGATATTGATCGAGTTGCAGCAGCCATATCCCAGAAATACGGAAATCTCAAAGAAGAACCGTTTGATTACGGCTGGGAAGAATCAGCCGCACTAAGCACCTTAGATTGCGTTAGGGACAGCGGGACGCTCTGAAAGCGCCGGTTAAAACCGGCATGAAATAGGAGGTGAGGCTTTTGAGCCAAGTCCTCTACGGAGTAAGGATTAGCGATCCGCTCCGGCCCCGAGCTATGCCTCGACGACCAGCGATGGCGTGGGGAAGCGTTAGCATGGAGGCGCATAGGCGCAGCATTGAGCTCCGAAATCACCGTTCGGAAGTGCCGACCTTGTTGTCCGAGGGGGAAGGCAATATGAAGGAGTGCGTTACGCAAGTGCTCATTCGGCTCCCCGGAGTCAGAGACCTGTGGCATGTGTACCTGTGGTATGTGCATACGCTTCATGAGCGGGAACCGGGAGATCTCGGAAGGGGCTGTTGTTAGGACAGTCCGGCCGGGGTAGGCCGAGGCCGAAATCCCGGCGTGTACACTTCCGAGAAGTCGGACAGGCTCATAGTGCCTGAGAAGCTGTCGAACAAAGCTCCTTCAA
>JBBSAR010000053.1:0-14974 GCA_038252125.1 Desulfatiglandales bacterium | reverse complement strand
CGAGACCATTTTTTTTGTATTTGTTGGAAGTTTGCAAACCATTTTAAAGGCTGTTGCAGCATATTCGCAGTTTTCAATCTTGTCAACACTGGTTTAGAGCCGGGTTCAGTATAACTGATTGATGCCTGATTTTTTTAATTGGAGGGAATGTATTGCCTACCCCTTATTTCCACGCTGCACGTTCTGATACCTTTTTACGCACGGCAGGAAGGATCTACATGATCTAATGTAGATGAAATCCGGAATGTGCTTCTAAACGACCAATGTCTTGGAACCACAATACCACAAACTTTTGCCAGATCCGGTCACAAAGAAATATTTCTTTGAAAAAAACTGTGATTGGTGATTTGTAGAGAAAAAATTGCGAATTCGGAAGGAAAAATTCTGCAGGCTTTTGAGCAAATTCTGAGGATAGAGGAATCTGCCATAACTGCTATATACATCAAACATCGAAAATGTTGAGATATCAGCTTGATATCACAACATTTAGGTCCAAAATGCGCTTCAAATGCATCCATGGTGATTCCGAACTTGGGTTGAGGCCAACTAACTCTTGGAGGATGCCTGTAATCTTTGCATCAGGAACTCATAGGCTGCTTTGATTTCCACAAACCGTTCCTTGTTGCCCCCTCCATCAGGGTGGGTTTTTTTCGCCAGTTGCCTGTAGCAGCGACGAAGTTTCATGCGATCCATCCCTTGGAAATCCTCAACAGAGATTTCAAGACAGCGACAGGCCTCCTTTTCGGTGGAGGATGAGTTGGAATGGGTTCCCTTTTGTCTGTGAAATTGATGCTTCCACAGAAAGTCTTCCACGTATTCAGACCAGACGGTCCCGGATTCGAATGCGCTGTCGAAATACTGGATGAGATATTTGATCAGATGGGGGTGGAGAGTTTGGCAATCCCATTGATCCACGCCGCTGAAAAACCGTTGATCGCGATTCAGCCGGCAGAGGTCCTCCACGAAGAAATGGTCTACCTTTTCCGGGTCAAGGGCGGAAGGATGGTGGCGTGTTCGCAGATGTCTGAAGTGGGTTTGAAGATGGAAAGAAGTATAGATATAGGATCGTGTTTCGTGGGGTGGAAGCTCGTATTCCATTTCTTCGATGAGGTGTTCGATTTCATCGCGACTTTTTTCAAAAAGCACATAAAGAAATGGACTGGCACGCCCGTCCATATCTTCCATCTGCATTCTGCCGAATCGAAGGTAATGTACCCTGCGTTTGTCAAAGGGATGAAGCTCTTTTTGCATTTGCAGACGTTTGCCTGGGGACAGGGAATGCCAGGGTTTTTCGGATCTTTTTGATCTCTGGAATTGTTCCACAATTCTTCGAATACGGGGGTCCAGGAAAGGCATGAGAAGATTCTCAATTTCATCCTCGGGGTCTTTCTTTCCCATAGCCTGCAGATTTTCAATAAGGGACTCTCGTATATAGAAGCTGTTGCCTCCGGGGTATTCGATGTAGATTTCCGGATCGGGACCCAGATCGATCAGCACGCGATGCTTAAGGAGGCCCCCGGCGCGGTAGGATTCGGAAAGAACAAAGCGACGTCCCTTCTTTGTATTTTCCCTTTTCAAGTACAACAGGACAACTCCGGTGATGAGGCGGGGGCTATAGCTGCACAGCCATGCCGGTCCGAGGTGACTACGTCAACACGGACCGGCATTTTCCAAAGATCCCGCTGTGTTCGAGAGTAAATGGAGCCTTTTACGATCGCGGGTTTTCACGGTTTACATCTATTCAATCAGTATTTTTCTTTCACATAAGCCAGTGACTCTTCTATCGCCGTTAGCGTCAGGTTCAGGTCTTCTTCCGTGTGCCGAAAGCTGATATAGGAGTGGTGAAACGGTGAGAAGAAAAACCCTTTGCGGATGAGCTGCGTATAGAAATCCGTGCGCTTGTCCTTGTAGGACCCTGTTTCATCCTTGTCGAAGGTGATGTAGAACATGGGGGCCACGCCGGTCAAGCGGGCGCCCACGGGATACTTATCAAGAAGCTCCCGGATCCTCCCCATAAAGCGGTCGCCCTTTTCCCAGATATTCTCAAGCACTTTATCCCGCTGAAGGATTTCTATGGTCTTTAAGGCGGCGACAAAGCCTTCGCTGTTGGGGAAAAAGGTGGACGAAATAAAGAGCTTGTCGGCGGCCATCATCATGATGTCTTTTTTGCCGGTTACAACGGAAATGGGATATCCGTTGGCAATCGCCTTTCCCAGCACGGTCAGGTCGGGAGTTACGCCGTAGAGTTCCTGCGCGCCGCCCATTCTGAGCCGGAAAGCGGTCCGAATCTCATCAAAGACCAACACCGCGCCGTATTTGTCCGCAATATCTCTTGCGCCCTGAAGGAAACCGGGGGCCGGTTCCTGCATCTCCTGATGATTCGGATGGCCGAAGGGCGTCATGATAATTGCGGCGGTTTGATCCCCATGCGTCTTCATCAATTTTTCCAACTGGTCAAGCCTGTTGTATTGAAACTCGAATACATCTTCGTAAAATTTTGCGGGAATGCCGCCTTTCATTTCAACGCACCAGTCATGCCATCCATGGTAACCGCAACGCATGACTTTGACCTTGTTTGTATAGGCGCGTGCAATACGAATACTTGCGGTGGTGGCATCGGAGCCTGTTTTCAGGAAAATACTCATCTCGGATGAGGGGACAAGCTCGGTCAGCTTCCTGGCCAGCGCATTCTGGAAGCTTTGTGTCAGCGTGAAGCAGAACCCTCTGTCCTTTATCTGATTACAAACGGCGTCATCTACCTCTTCTTCCCGATAACCGATGATGATGGGTCCGTAACCGCAAAGGAAATCGACAAATTCGTTGCCGTCAACATCGGTCAGACGGCAGCCTTTGCCGGTTTCAAGAAATATGGGATATTCTCCCTCGATAAAATCGCCGGGCTTTCTGGCCCCGAGAACGCCTCCCGGCACCAGTTCCAGCGCCTCTTTAAACATCGCCTGGCTTTTTGTGATATTCAGCTTTGGTGTTTCGTTCATGGAAAGCCTCCTTTCCTCTGTTAGACTTCAAACATGGATGATATCTTTTCCGTCTGATGGATCCTTGCGCCTCGCTTCAGGAATGCCGCAAGAAATTTGTCCGGATCGATGCAGCCTTCAGGGGCTGTTACGCCTTTCTGGGTTACATCACCGTCATTCATCATGAGCGCTGCAATGGAAGCGGGGAGCCCTGTTCCGGGCGCCATCCTTCCCACCATATCGGCTGTGTAGGTCACCTTCTTGCCGTCTCGCATCCCTTTGACAATGACTTTGAGGCCCGAAGACTGTGGCCCTTTATCTCTTCCTTGGGGGATCGTCTCCCAAAGCTTGAGCGTCAGGTCGTAAGGGGTCACGGTCGTTCCGTTGATATCCTTTGGTTCCTGACTTAAGAAGCCGGAATTTTTCTGCTCCTTGATCAGCTCATCCACCCAGATGGGGATCAACGCCCCTTTGATAACGACGTTTTTTACCCCTTTGATATACCTTGGAATGGTCAGGGGTTGCGGGTGACCTACATAGCGAACATGACAGGTCCCAAGCGGTTCCAGAAACTCTTCCGCGATGGCTTCCGTCCCTCCTTCCACCTGAACCAGTTCACCGTTGAGATATTGCGGCACCTTCCCGAGGGTCATATGCAGACTGTGGTCCCAGGCGGCGCCTGCCAGTTCCGCGATGGCCACAACCCAGTAGAGATAGATGTCATCAACGCTGTCCAGACGATCCGCGAACCACTTCACCAGGACGTTATTGGTCCCGGGGTCCGACCCCATACCCGTAAGAACGGTAATTCCGGCTTCCCTGGCCATTTTGTCTATTTCGGAGCTGAAAAGGATCTCTGTTCCTTCGTAATCATCACAGATATCAATATAGTTGACCCGTGCTTCAACCGCGGCCCTGGCTACCGGAACGGCCGTTTTATAAAAGGGGCCCGCGCAGTTGATGACAACATCCGAGTTCCCGAACGCCCGCACCATACCGCTATGATCGTTCACATCCATCTTAACCAGGGTGACCTTTGCGCTGTCGCGCAATTTCGGCGAAAGTCTTTCCGGGTCCGGGTACAAGTCCCCCAGGACAACATCCGTGATCGGCTCTTGCTTTATCAAGTCACGGGCCACACCCTGCCCCATGCCCCCTGCTCCGCCCAAAAGAAATACACGCATATCCTACTCCTTATTCAGAACTGAACCTATTTGAAATGTGATTGTTGAGTGTTTCCATTTGTGAATCTAAAAAGGAAACTTTTACAGTTTCATACCGCCTTTCATTATCCTCTAAAAAAAGACAAGTCAACCATTTTCGGGTGAAATAGGTCAAACCGGACCGCGGAGGTTTGTGGATTCTTCCCTTGCAAATGTTTCATACTATACCTATTTTGTATAGAACGTAATGAGTAGTCAGGCGATCATGAGCATTGGATTCGGGGACAGGGTTTGGAGAACTTTGGAGAACAAGAAATCCGATCGCGGCAACAGATCGGGGGTGAGGTGGAATCAGTGCTGTTCGATCTGGACGGCACATTGATAGATTCCGTGCCTGTTTATTTCAGGTTGATGGAAACGATCCTTATGACCATCGGTCTTCCGCCTGCAACGAAACCTGTTGTGGCTGAATTCATGGTCAAGGGAATGTCGGCCGTGGAAGGGTTGATCCCGGCCGAAATGATGGATCGCAAAGAGGAAATCACCCTGGAATTCATGGCTGTGGGAAAGAAAATTGCACGAAATATGTTCCACGACGAGGTGGAGGTTTTCCAGGGGGTCCCAGAATTGTTTTCGCTCCTTATGGAGCGGAGAATCCCGATCGGCGTTGTGACCTCCACCGAAACGGAATATATGGAGAGAAAGCTGGCTCCTTTGGTTCGAAAAGGCATCAGACAATGTCTGAGCGCGGTTGTCGGCATTGAAGATGCTCTCCGAAGGAAACCTGCCCCTGATCCTCTCTTCGAGTGCTGCCGCCGCTTGGGTGTCGACCCGGAGAAATGCATCTACGTGGGGGACTCTCATGTGGATATTGTCGCGGGAAACGCCGCGGGCATGCTGACGGTGGGTGTATTGAGCGGTCTGGATGACCTGAAAAGGTTAAAAAAGGAAAGGCCGGCCATGATTCTGGACAGTGTAAATGAGCTAAACAGGTTTTTTCAATGATCCAGTTTCAAAAAGCCCCCTTTTGCGCGATCTCTGCATCAGGCTCAAATTTTAATCCTCGAAATAGCAAACATATTCCTGTGGTTAAAATTTTCGTCTTCTTTGACCTCGAACAAAATTGAACCTTTTGAAAATGGATCAACTAATTAAAATATCAGGAATTATCCAAAGCGGGGCCGGAAAGGGCGCCTATTTTATCCGGTTGGATTGGGTGGTGAAGCAGTGTAAGGAGCTTTTGGGATATGAACCGTTTCCCGGCACTCTCAACGTATCTGTAGAGGATGAAGACCTCCCCGTGCTGGACATGTTTCTTCAGGATGCCGATTTGAAATTGATCCCCGATGATCCGGCCTTTTGCACCGCCGGACTAAAGAAGGTTAGGATCAATCAGATTCCCGCATCGGTGGTGGTTCCCGCTGAAGACGTAAGAATTCATGCGAATCGCGTTATGGAACTGATTGCCCCCTGCAATCTGAAAGATGCGCTGGGGCTGCATGATGGGGACCGGATAACCTTTTGCTCGGACCAGGAGAATGGAAAAAGGCCTTGACTTTGGAGGGGGCCTGCACTAAAGAAAACCGGCATTCTGAGGCCGCCCGGGCGGAATGAATATGTTTCTGGATAACTGTTTTGGATGGAAAATAATGTACTGTGGTGCATAAATAGATCTCAATCCACTTCTCAAGAATACCTCTTTCATTCCTTATTATGAAATTCCATTGTTTCTGAAATTACAAAACAGAGGATTTTAGATATGTTATCACCATCATTGGTTTATGAAGAACAGAACGCGCCCTCCTTTGCGGAGGAGGTTATGGATCGTTCGGGCCAGAATATCATGGCCTGCTTCCAGTGCAGGAAATGCGCAGCCGGTTGTCCCGTGGGCAAGGAGATATCCATGACGCCGGACAGGCTCATCCGGATGATCATTTTTGGAGATCGAGAAGGCGCCCTTTCCAACCCGTTGGTCTGGCGTTGCGTTTCCTGTTATACGTGCGGAACCCGTTGCGCCAACGGAATACAGACGGGAAGAATTACGGAGACCCTGAAGCAGATGGCAAAGAACTCGGAGTTTGAGCCTTTGATGCCGAAAGTGAAAGAATTTCATCACGCCTTTTGTGCTTCGGCAAAACACATGGGAAGGGTGAATGAAATGGAGTTTATGGGGCTTTATGAGATGAAAAACACCTTGCACGAGATGAAGCATCGCAATCTCAAGGGCCTTCTGGGAGAACTGAAGGATCAAGCCAAAATGGGAATTGCCATGGGCCGGAAAAAAAGGATGCATCTCGGAGTGGAAAAAGTCAAGGATCGCGCTGAGATGAAACGTCTTTTCAAGATGGCCGAAGAGCAGGACGATTCAAGAGTTTGATGAAGATAGAATAAAGGAAGATTGAAAATGGATGTAGCCTATTTCCCGGGATGTACCCTGCACGCCTCAAGCAGGACCTATGATGTACAGACAAAACTGGTGATGGAAAAGCTTGGCATAACGCTTCGGGAGTTGGAAGACTGGAATTGCTGCGGCGCCACATCGGCTTGTAAGACCAGTGATATCCTGGCGATTGCCATGCCTGCCAGAAACCTTGCCATCGCCGATTCCATGGGGTTTGAGCAACTGATGATTCCCTGCTCGGGGTGCTACAGCCGTATGCTTACGGCCAGGAAAAGGATGGATTCGGACGAAGCTTTGAAGAACCTGATCAACGGGGAGTTGAAAAGACCGTTTACGGGAAAGACCCGCATCGTAAGCATTTTGGAGATGTTGCTGGAATCCATCCGAACAGGGACCTTGGAAAAACAGGTGTCGAGGAGCCTTTCAGGGCTTCGCGCGGCCTGTTATTACGGATGCATGCAGACCCGTTTTCCAGAGGACATCCCCGTGCCGGACGATGTGGAAAATCCCCAGAACATGGAATTGATCATGGAGGCACTGGGGGCGGAGACTGTGGATTGGAACGGCAAAACGGACTGTTGCGGCGCCTCTGCTTCCGTCAACGATCCGGATATCTCCCACCCTCTTATGGCCGCTATTCTCCGGGATGCCTTGGCCAGGGATGTGCACTGTCTGGTGACTTCCTGCCCCATGTGCCAGTTGAATCTGGATGCCTATCAGGACAAGGTGAGAAAAAAGTATGGATTAAAAAGAGAGATGCCGGTCTATTTTATTACCGAAATGGTCGGGCTGGCTATGGGAAACGATATTTCTCAACTGCAAATAGACAGGCATCTTGTGGATTCGGTTGCATTGTTAAAGGAGTTGGGCCTGTCATGAAAACGCCTGAAAATGAAGAGACAAAGAAATCGGGTTCCGTAATGGTTGTGGGGGGCGGCATCGGCGGGATGCAGGCAGCCCTCGATCTGGCCAATGGGGGGTTTCATGTCCACCTTGTCCAGAAGGAATCTTCCATCGGCGGGACCATGTCCATGCTGGACAAGACGTTCCCGACGGGGGATTGCGCCATGTGTATGCTCTCCCCGAGACTTGTGGAGGTGGGAAAACATCTGAATGTGGATGTCCATACCAATGCACAGGTCCTGTCTTTGCATGGGGAGCCGGGTGATTTTACGGCAAAGATCGAACAGACCGCGAGGTATGTGGATATCAGCAAATGCACGGGTTGCGAGGCGTGCGTTGCGACGTGCCCGGTATCGTCTCCCAGCGAATATAATCAGGAGATGGTAAAAAGTACCGCAATCAGCCGAAGATACGCACAGGCCGTGCCCGGCGCCGTGGCCGTGGACAAAAAGGGCATCTCTCCCTGCAGGATTGCCTGCCCCGCCGAGGTCAATGCCCATGCCTATGTTGCGCTCATAGCCAAAGGGAGATTCGCGGAGGCCTTGAAGGTGGTCAGAAGGACCAACCCCTTTCCCGCCTCCTGTGGAAGGGTGTGCACGCACCCCTGCGAGACCGATTGTAGAAGAAGCGCGCTGGATGAGGGCGTATCCATCTGTTATTTGAAACGGTTCCTCACCGATTGGGAAGACCGGAACGGGGGATTCGTGCCTCCGCCTCCTCCAGCGGAACGACTTGAAAAAGTCGCGGTAATCGGTTCTGGTCCCGCGGGAATGACCGCGGCCAGGGACCTTGCTCTCAAGGGCTACCAGGTGACGGTATTTGAAAAACTTCCGGTTGCGGGCGGCATGCTTGCCGTGGCCATTCCGGAATATCGGTTGCCCAAGGCCGTGTTAAAAAGAGAAATTGACGCCATTCTGTCCCACGGCATAACGTTGAATCTGAACCAGGAACTCGGCAGGGATTTCACCCTGGACAGCCTGAGAAAGCAGGATTTTCGCGCCTTTTTTGTGTCCATCGGGGCGCACGCCGCATTAAAACTGAACGTCCCGGGCGAAGCGGAAGGTCATGACGGGATGTTGGACTGCATTACCTTCTTGAGGAAAATGAGCCTCGGGGAAGCCGTGACCGTAGGGAAAAAAGTCATTGTCATAGGAGGCGGAAACGCGGCCATCGATTCCGCAAGGACGGCACGCCGCATGGGCGCCGAAGTGACCATTGTATACCGCCGCACGGAGAAGGAAATGCCGGCCAATACATGGGAGATTGAGGAGGCCCTGCTGGAAGGCGTCAAACTCCTGCCTTTGACGGCTCCAATAAAAATTCTTTCCCGCGATGGGCACGTTGCCGGAATCGAATGTCTTAAAATTGAATTGGGCAAACCGGACGACAGCGGTCGACGCAGACCCATCCCGATTCAGGGAAGCGAAATGCAATTGCATGGCGACATGATTATTTCAGCCATCAGCCAGACGCCGGATGTGGGCTCTTTGAAGACTGAAGGGCTTCCCCTGAACAGGTGGAACCTCCTGAAGGCCGATAAGGTGACCCTGGCCACGGAGGTGGAGGACGTGTTCGCAGGGGGCGATGTGGTGGCGGGAGCCGCTACGGTTGTAGAGGCGATTGCCATGGGGGGCAGGGCAGCCGAATCGATTCATCGCTACCTTCGCGGAGAAGATATGACCCTGAATCGAGAGCCGCTTTCTCTGCAGGAAGCCTATATCAAAGATCTGGCGGGTATCAAGAAAACCAAGGGCCGGAAAATGCCCAAACTCGACCTGAATGGCAGGATCGGAAACTTCCATGAAGTGGAATTGGGGCTGAGTGAACAGGACGCGGTGGCTGAAGCCCGGCGATGCCTCAACTGCTCAAACTGTTGTGAATGCCTCCTCTGCGTGGAAACCTGTGAAGCGGGGGCCATCGATC
This sequence comes from Desulfatiglandales bacterium, assembly GCA_038252125.1. GTDB lineage: Bacteria > Desulfobacterota > DSM-4660 > Desulfatiglandales > Desulfatiglandaceae > DUZB01. The sequence continues at coordinate 5,609 of JBBSAR010000053.1, read as the reverse complement.
ACAATATGCAATCTTTCTCCGAGGAGGAGATTCGCGTGGGCGCGGTCATCCTCAGCCCGGGTGCGGATAGGTTTAATCCAAGGACCAGGGGAGAGCTCGGTTACGGCCGCTGGCCCAACGTGATTACTTCCCTGCAGTTTGAGCGCATTCTCTCCGCTTCCGGGCCCTTCAAGGGTGAGATCAAAAGACCCGGCGACGGCCGTCACCCGGTAAAGGTTGCCTGGATCCAGTGTGTGGGCTCCCGCGACCGAAAACACGGCAACCCATGGTGTTCGTCCGTATGCTGCATGTATGCGACCAAACAGGCCGTTATCGCGAAAGAGCACGACAAGGGCATAGACCCCACCATATTCTACATTGAGATGCGTGCCTTCGGAAAGGATTTCGATCGATATGTGGACAGGGCAAAGAACGAGTACCATGTCCAGTACAGGAGGGGCATGATTTCCGCCGTTAGGGAAATTCCGGGGACCGGAGATCTCTTGCTCCGTTTTGCAAAGGAAGACGGGACCATAGCGGAAGAGGTCTTTGACCTGGTGGTCCTGTCCGTGGGGTTGGAACCCCATGCGGATGCAGCCTCTTTTGCACGGATCTTCGATATCGATGCCAATGAAGACGGTTTTGCTGCAACGGGGCATTTTGACCCCGTGTCCACCAGCAGGGAAGGTGTGTTTGTAGCCGGTGCCTTTCAGGGGCCTAAGGATATCCCCGATACGGCGGTGCAGGGAAGCGCGGTGGCGGGAAAGGTTATGGCCCTGTTGTCCGCGGCCAGGGGAAGCGAGACCGTGGTGAAAGAATTGCCTCCAGAACGGGATGTTACGGGGGAAGAGGAAAAACTGGGGGTTTTTGTGTGTCACTGCGGCATCAATATCGCCCAGACCGTGGATGTCCTGAAGGTGGTGGAGTACGCGAAGGGGCTTGAAGGGGTCTGTCACGCGGAAAATCTGCTCTATGCCTGTTCTCAGGACAGCCAGGAAAAGATCAAGGGCCTGGTGCGGGAGAAAGGGTTGAATCGGGTCGTAGTGGCGAGCTGCACTCCCAGGACCCATGAACCCCTGTTTCAGGACACCATTCGGGATGCGGGGATCAACCGGTATCTCTTCGATCTGGCCGATATACGGGAGCAGTGTTCCTGGTGCCATATGGGGGAGAATGAAAAGGCCACGGAAAAGGCAAAAAAGATTGTGGGGATGAGTATTGCCAAGGCGCGAAAACTGACCCCGGTAACAACGGATTCCGTTTCCGTAACCCAGGCTGCCATGGTCATAGGCGGAGGCGTAGCCGGAATGGTTGCGGCCGGATCTCTGGCGAGCCAGGGTTTTACGGTTCATTTGGTGGAGAAAGAAGAACGATTGGGCGGCCTTGCCGCAAACGTTTATAGGACTCTGGATAACAGCGATGTCCAGGCCTATGTGAAGGATTTGATCGATCGGACCACGTCGGAATCGAGGATCATCGTCCACAAGGGGACCGAGGCGGCCGGCACGGAAGGGTTTGTGGGAAATTTCAGCACCACCCTGGCGGATGGCACATCTTTTGATCATGGCGCCATCATAGTGGCCACGGGAGGAAAAGAATACACGCCCACCCAGTATCTGTATGGCCAAGAAGATCGGGTCATTACCCAGAGAGAGCTGGAAAAACGGCTTTACCATGACGAGGAAAAGTCGGGCCGTGTCTACGTCATGATTCAATGCGTCGGTTCCAGGGAAGAGCCGGAGAACTACTGTTCCAGGATATGCTGCCAGGATGCCATGAAAAATGCCATTGCCATCCGGGGAAAATTTCCAGATTCCAGGGTGTTCATCCTCTATCGGGATATCAGGACCTATGGTCTCAGGGAACAATTCTACGAAAAAGCCAGGAATCTGGGGGTGGTGTTCGTCCGTTACGATGTCCATGAAAAACCGCGCGTCAGCAACGCCGATGGCGGGCTCAAGGTGCATGTTTTTGATCCCATGCTTCAAAGGGAAATAGAATTGAATCCGGATTTTGTGGTGCTTTCAACAGGACTGAGACCCGGGCCGAGCGCTGAAGATATCTCCAAGAAGTATAAACTTACGCTCAATCCGGACGGGTATTTTCTCGAGGCCCATGTGAAATTGCGGCCGGTTGATTTTCCGTCCGAAGGAATCTTCCTGTGCGGCCTCGCCCATGCGCCCAAGAACCTGGATGAATGCGTGAGCCAGGCCTTGGCCGCGGCTGGAAGGGCAGGGGTATTGCTCTCCAAAGACAGCTTGGGCGTATCCGGCATTATTGCAAAGCATGACCGGGGGATCTGCATGTCATGCCTCACGTGTCTCAGGCTCTGCCCGTTCGGGTCTCCATTTATTGATGAAGATGGTCGCGTGAGTCACAACGAAGTGAAATGCATGGGATGCGGCATCTGTGCGGGCGCCTGCCCCGCCAAGGCCTTTCAGGTGAATAATTTCAAGGATGAACAGATCCTGGGCATGATTGATGCGGCCATGGGATATTAAGGAGTAATTGAACAATGAATAACCTGGCGGAAATTTTGGAAGAAAATCCGGACGGCTCCGTGGAGGCGGTTCGGGAAGCCCCGCCCGACTGGGAGCCCAGCGTGCTGGCGTTTGCCTGCCATTACTGCGCGTTCGCGGCCGCCGATCTCGCGGGGGTCATGCGGCTTTCCTACCCCACGAACGTAAAGGTGATACGACTTCCCTGCACGGGGAAACTGGATCATAATTATGTCCTCAGGGCCTTCGAAAGGGGAGGGGACGGCGTTTTTGTGGTAGGGTGACTGCCCGGACAATGCCATTTCCTGGAAGGAAATACCAATGCAAAAAAGCGCGTTGAATATATAAAAACACTCCTGCCCCTGGTGAACATCAATCCCGACCGTTTGGAAATGTATAACCTTTCCGCTTCCATGGGGCCGAGATGGAAGGAAATCTGCACCGAATTTACGGAAAGGATCAAAAAATTAGGGCCATCCCCAATCTGGTGGGTGGACAGGGAAAACGATGCGAAGGAGTAAAGAGTTATGATCGTGGGCAAACAAAAATCCCTTGAAGAGATATGGGATATTATCAAAGACTATGAAAAGGTTCTTGTTTTCGGGTGCAACACCTGCGTGGCGGTCTGTCATGAAGGGGGGAACAAGGAGGCCGAAATTCTTGGATCGCTGTTGAGGATGAAGGCGAAACAGGAAAAGGCGCGGATCCGGATCACGGAAGGCGGCATTGAACGGCAATGCGAGCATGAATACTTTGAAAAGGCCGCGGAAAGCATCGAGGCTGCGGATGCTGTTCTGTCCATCGCCTGTGGGGCGGGGGTGCAGTTTCTGGGAGAAAAATTTCCTTCGAAGATCGTTCTTCCCGGACTGAATACCACCTTTATCGGCGTGGTGGATGCCCCGGGAGAGTTCAGTGAAAGATGCCTCATGTGCGGGGACTGTATTCTTCACCTGACCGGCGGCATTTGTCCGATCACTCGGTGCTCCAAATCTCTCATGAACGGCCCCTGCGGGGGGACCAACGACGGGAGCTGTGAAGTCGATTCCGAGATTCCCTGTGGATGGTTCATGATTCATGAAAGGTTGAAAGCCCAGGGAAGAGATGAGCTTATAGACGCCTTTATTCCCCCCAAGAGCTGGCTGACCTCGAGGGACGGGGGGCCGAGACGACAAAAAAGGGAGGACCTGGCGGTATGAGTGAATTCAAATCTGGAAGCAGACTCGAAAAAGTCCTGAAGGCCGGGCATTTTGCGTTCACGGGAGAGTGTGGCCCTCCCCCGGGCGCGGATGTGGAACATCTCAGGGAAAAGGGAAGGCACCTGAAAGGCTGCGTGGACGCGGTGAATGTGACCGACAACCAGACGGCGGTGGTTCGCATGTCCAGTTGGGCGGCGTCGCTGATCCTGTTGCAGGAGGGTCTTGAACCCAATTTCCAGATGGTGTGCCGCGACCGCAACCGTCTGGCCATGCAGAGCGATATCCTGGGCGTCTATGCGCACGGAATCAGGAATATGCTTTGTCTTTCGGGAGACCATCAGCGGTTTGGAGACCATCCTGAGGCCAAAAACGTTTTTGATCTGGATTCCATGCAACTCATCCACACGGTAAAAACCATGAGGGATGAGGGCAAATTTCTCAGTGGCAAGGAAATTCAGGGCGCACCCCGGATTTTCATCGGAGCGGCTTCCAATCCCTTTGCCGAACCGGTAGAGTTCAGGGCACGCCGCCTTAGAAAAAAAGTGCTGGCCGGGGCCGATTTCATTCAGACGCAGAGTATTTACAACATGGAAAGGTTCCGGGAATTCATGAAACAGGTGGTGGATATGGGGCTCCATGAGCAGTGTTATATCCTGGCCGGCATTACCCCCATGAAGAGCTTGGGGATGGCCCGATATATGGCTCGTAATGTGCCGGGCATGGATGTTCCGGAACCCCTGATCCAGCGCCTTAAGGACGCAGGCAAGGAAAAAGGGGCGGAAGAGGGGATCCGATACGCCCTGGAGCAGATTGAAGAATTGAAAGAGATGAAGGGGGTGGCGGGAGTGCACCTGATGGCCATCGAATGGGAGCACAGGGTCCCCGAAATCGCTGAAAGGGCAGGGATGCTGCCGAGACCTGAAGTGTAGGCGGGGAGCGGTGCGTTTGCATATCTATTTGGAAATATATGAGTTTGCTGCTTCGGCGGGGGCATTGGAAGGGTACGTTTTTCAGCGTGCCGATCTGAACCCCGACGCACTGAACAACTGGGTTCAGAACCTCGTAAAGCAGTATTATGCCCTGCCCATCGAAGTAAGGGAGTCTTTTCAGGGTTCGCTGGATCGGACCCTGGGAAGGGCAGTCCTTTCCCTTGCGTCCCTCCCGGGAAATGAACATGGCCATGTTCGGTCTCTGAAATCCTTGATTTTCGGTAAAATGCCTGATTCTCCAGAGGATTTCGAAAAAGAGAAAAAGGCCAAATCCAATACCTGTGAATGAATCGAATTCGGGCAGATCTTTCCAGGTTTGAACATCCTGAAACAACACTTTATAAGGTTAACATGAAGGACATGAAGAGCATGAAGGCTTGAAATAGCAAATCTCCCCATCCTCCTCTTCATGTGCTTCATGTCCTTCATGGTGAAAATACATTCTGTGCCAGAGAATTTGAATAAGTTACAAAATGATCGAGATTGGGTCGAACCGGCCAACCTGAAAAAAATAGATTGACATTGAAAAGATACACAGTGAGAATCCCGATATAGTCAGAATCTGAAAACTTTCAGATGAGGTTTTGCCATGGCGATTATCGTGATTTCGAGAGGAAATTATACCCGGGGGAAAGAAGTCGCCGAAAAGGCGGCGGAAAAACTCGGGTACAGGTGCGTTTCACGGGAGGTCCTTCTGGAAGCATCGGAAGAGTTCAATATTCCGGAAATGGAACTTATTCGGTCTGTCGAGTATATCCCGCCGTTATTTGACAGAATTTCCCACAAGTCAAGAAAGTATGTGGCCTATATCCGGTCGGCGCTTCTGCATAATCTGCAACAGGAAAATGTAGTCTACCACGGCTTTTCCGGGCATTTTTTTGTCAAAGACAACCCCCATGTGTTGAAAGTGCGGATCAACTCGGAAACGGGCGATCGGGTGCGCCAGG
>JBBSAR010000052.1:0-14999 GCA_038252125.1 Desulfatiglandales bacterium | reverse complement strand
GGGTTCGGTTCTCCGGGTTTCCTGGCCATCAGGGGCTGAAGAAGATGGTGACGGATTTGTGGGAGGTGTTTGAATTCCCCCGTTTGGCGATAGGACAGTTTCTTTATCGGATTGCACGACATTTTTTAAAGGCGACGTCGGCTCCTCCCTTTTTTCAGGCACTCGGGGTGTGGTTTCGGCGCTCTTTTTTGCAGGCACGGCCGGTAGAGGCTTGGGATGGGGCTGCGTTTTTATCGATTTTTTCCTCCTATCCGGTGTTCTCTTTGGTTTTTCGATCTTTTTAGGGGGAGGGGAAACCTTCTTAACGGGAATAGGTATTGTCCTTTCGGGCGCCGGGGGAACTTCTTCTTTGACGGTCTGGGGCTTCACTTTCTCCGGGACAGGAATTCTTTCGGCCTTCAGCGGTGGTGTCTTGGGCTCTGTTCTTTTTGGCGCCGGCGCTGCTTTTGGCGTAGGATTCGTCGCAGGAGCAGATGCCTTTGGGCCTGAAGGGGCTTTCCGTGCGATCAGGTTGAGGGTTACCGTACGTTGATAGGCTTTGGGAAGGATTTTCTTTTCAAAGAGGGCAGGGCTGATCCATAAAAGGAGTCCATGCAGCGCAATCGCTATAAGCGCTGCTAAAAAGAAACGTTTCACTTCTTGTAATCCGTCTCAGCCTGGAGCGATACCTGAGTGATCCCCGCCAGATTTATTTGATCGAGAACCCGGAAAAGATCCTGATATGGAAGATGTTTGTCAGCAAAAAGCAAAACAGTCGCTTCCCCTGTTTTGGGTCTCTTTTCTTCAAGGACGGCTGAAAGGGACTGCAGTGGTACAAGAATTTTGTTTACATAGACATTTCCCTTGAAGTCCACGGTTACGGAAAGAATAGCGTCTTTATTGATTTTAGCCGTGCTTGAGCCGGGAAGTTCAACGGGAAGGGCCTTGTGAACCGCCATTGAAAACATGGCATATATAAAGAATACGAGGAGCAGAAATACAATATCAATAAGGGGCAGCATTTCTATCCTGGCTTTTTTTCCTGGATCAACATTAATTTTCATGACTGTCTTTTTTTCTCGTCACAAGAATCTTTCATTAGTTTTTCATAGACGATCTCAAGACTGGTTGCGTATTTTTCAATAGTTATCACGGCGTCCTGCACGCGTGAATTGAAATAATTGTACGGGAAGACGGATAGGATGGCAATGGCGAGACCCGCTGCCGTGGTGATAAGCGCCTGGGCAATGCCTGCCGTTACGGCTTGAGGATGTTCAATCCCACTGCCTCCGAGGAGATCAAAGGAGGAGATGATCCCGATAACCGTCCCGAAAATTCCAAGGAGAGGCGCCACGGTAATCATGGTGTCCAGGATCGTCATATATCGACGCATCCTTTTTACTTCTTCCGCGGCGGCTGATTCCATCGCTTTAATCATGGAGAAATCCCGGTGAAGAATTCCCGTAATCAATATTCTGATAATGTAATCGCGTGAATCGGTGACGGAATTTTTGACTTCTGTCCATTCACCTTTTTGGCAAAGCTCCAGAACTCTATCCACCAGGTTCCGGTCCCTTCGGATATCCTCTCGCATCCAGAAAATAATCCGATCAATGACTACAGTAACGGCAACGAGGGAACAGAAAAGAAGCGGATACATGACCGGGCCGCCTTTTTGGAAAATTTCGAGCATGAGATATATTCCTTTCCTGAAATCAATAAATGCTCACCAACGAGTTTTTGCGGGCCTTCAAATGAAAATCTCTTTTGACCCCTTTAACCTTTCCGAGAGAAATGTGTATCTCTGTTTCATCCGGTCGTTATGTACGGCGATGGCCAGGGCCTTTTTTGTTCCTACAAGTACGACCAGTTTCCTGCCTCTTGTAACGGCGGTGTAAAGTAGATTTCGCTGCAGCATGATATAATGCTGGGTCAGCACAGGGATGATGATGGCGGGAAATTCCGAGCCTTGCGATTTGTGCACGGAGACTGCGTACGAAAGAACAATTTCGTCCATATCAATGAAATCAAAGACAATATTTTGTCCATCAAAAGTGATGGTTACTTCCCTCTGTTCAGGATCGATTCGGATTATCCTTCCCATATCCCCATTAAAAACTTCCTTTTCATAGTTATTTCTGGTCTGCATGACCTTGTCGCCCACCCGGAAAATTCTGTTCCCTCGGGTAATTCCCCCTTCACCCGGATTCAGGCGCCTCTGCAGTTCAAGATTGAGGTTGGCGGCGCCGACGATTCCTTTGTGCATAGGCGTAATAATCTGGATCTCATCCACGGGATTGAGACCGAAATGATCGGGTATCCGGTCGCTGGCCAGATCCAGGATGATTTTCAGGACCGTCTCAGGGTCCTCCTTTTCGATGAAAAAGAAATCGCTTTTCAGGTCTTCGTTTTTGGTTTCGGGAAGCACGCCTTCGTTGATCCTGTGTGCATTGACGATGATGCGACTATTTCTGGCCTGACGAAATATGGTGTCCAAAAGGACAACCGGCACGGTTCCCGAGGAGATGACATCCTTGAGTACATTTCCCGCCCCTACGGAGGGGAGTTGGTTCACGTCGCCCACAAGGACAAAGGTTGCATGCAGAGGGATTGCCTTGAGAAGATGATAGAACAGGATCATATCTATCATGGAGGCTTCGTCTACAATCAGCAGATCGCAGTTGAGCGGTTCTGTTTCGTTCTTTCGAAACCCTCCATCTTTCATGCTGTATTCGAGCAGCCTGTGGATGGTTTTCGCTTCATGCCCTGTCGTTTCCGTCATTCTCTTTGCGGCGCGTCCCGTAGGAGCTGCCAGCATGATGCTGATACGGAGGCGGTCGAAAATTTTCAGGATGGCGTTGATGATCGTGGTTTTTCCTGTTCCCGGTCCTCCTGTGATGACCAGGACCTTGTTGAGGACGACGCTCTTTATGGCCTGTATCTGATTCGCCGCAAGGGTCATGGATAACTGCTCTTGCACCCAGGATGCAGCCTTGTCGGGATCTATATCGCGGAGCTTTTTTGGAGACGTTAACAGGGCTTTTAGATGGTCTGCCGCCCCTGTTTCAGAAGCATGGTATCGGGAGAGGTAAACTGTCCTTTGGATTTCCCGATCTTCTTGCTCGCCGGAATTCACAGCCCTCTCTTCCATGACGATTACTTTGTTCCCGGCAGCCTCATCCATGGCTTTCAAAAGCACATCTTTTTCTACCCCAAGGATTTCGTTGCATTTTTCCAAAAGCGGGTCAAGCGGGTAGTACACATTTCCTTCGTCGGCAAGCTGCTGGAGCACATATAATAGCCCTGCTTTGGCCCGCAATGGCGAGTTTCGATCAAATCCCAGTTTTTCGGCGATCTGGTCGGCGGTTAAAAAACCGATCCCGAAGATGTCCGTTGCCAGCCTGTAGGGGTTGGCCCTAACCACCTGAATAGATCCGTTCCCGTATCGCTTGAAGATTTTGGTTGCATACCCGGGGCCTACGCCATGGGATTGCAGGAAAAGCATGACGTCTCGGATCTCTTTTTGTTCAACCCAGGCGGTGTGTATCATGGAGATTCTTTTTTGGCTTATTCCCTCCACTTGTTCCAGTTTTGTAATGTCGTTTTCAATAATATCAAGGGTAAGGGATCCAAATTTCTTGACGATGCGTGCCGCCATAACGGGTCCGATTCCTTTGATAAGGCCGGATCCCAGATATTTTCTGATGCCGTAAACGGTTGCCGGAACAGTGGTTTGATAATGAACTATTTTGAATTGTTCCCCGAATCTGGGATGGGTGCTCCATTCGCCTTTCAGCTTCAATACTTCACCCGGAGCCAAGGTAGGGAGGTTTCCGACCACCGTTACCGGATCCTTTCGGTCGGACGTCTTGAGCTTGGCGATGGTAAAACCGCTCTCATCGTTGCTGTAGGTGATTCTTTCTATCTGTCCCTGAAGCTCTGTCAACATGTCTGATGCTCGCGTGAAAACTACTGTTTCAATATATCTCTTAAAAGACGGGACAATTTAGAAAGGACAAACGGTTTCTGTATGAAGCCGTTGCATCCGCGGGCCATAATTCCGTTCCTTTGCCTATTTCGCTCTTAACGGTAATGAACCCCTCGTGATTTCTCACAATGCCGTAAGCCGATGCCAGGCCCAGACCGGTTCCACTTCCCACTTCCTTGGTGGTGAAAAACGGATCAAATATCCTCTTGAGGTTTTCAGGGCTGATTCCCGTGCCGGTATCTTTGATGGCAATTTTTACGTACTTTCCCGGCTGTGCATTGTAGGGGGCGATAAAAGCGGCTTCCAGGCTGACATTTTGTGTTCTTACGTGCAGTTCTCCGCCTCCCGGCATGGCATGGGAGGCGTTTACGTAGATGTTCATCAATACCTGTTCGATCTGACCTTTATCCACGTTGGAAGCCATGAGGCCGGGCTCGTATTGGGAAGTGATGGATATTTCCTTTCTTGTGCTGCCAAAAAGGTCAAGGCTGTTTCTTAAAAGGTCGTTGAGGTCTGCCGTTTCCACTGCATATTTTCCACCCCTTGCAAAACCCAGCATCTGTCTTGTAAGATTGGCGCCATCGGCTACGCACTTTTCAATGTTTTTCAGCCAGATATAATCAGGATGCTCCGGACCTTTTCCCATGAGAAGCAAAGAGGCATTGCCCTGGACGGCCATGAGCAGGTTGTTGAAGTCATGGGCAACCCCTCCTGCGAGGGTGCCGATGGACTCCATTTTCTGGGCCTGTAGAAACTGCGCTTCGAGCTCCTTCATTTCCGAGATATCTCTCAAGATCACCAGCATCCCCTCGGGCTTTCCTTTGTGGTCTGCATATCTGGATGCACTGATGCTGATGTGCAGCGTCCGACCGTCTTTTGTTTCCCGTTTTGTTTGAAAACCCCTGCAGGGGATGCCCTTTTCGATAAGATCCCCGATGATCCGCATAGTTCTTTCTTTTTCAGATTCCGGCAGGAAGGGAATGGATTTTCCCGCAACCTCCTCATGCGACCAGCCGAAAATCTGCGTGAAGGCAGGGCTCACATATTGAGTATGTCCAGCCATGTCATAAATGACGATGGCGTCGGCGGAAGAATGCAAGAGAGAGCGATACAGTTCTTCCGATCTCGTGGCTTCCTCATAGAGTTGCATGAACTTCCGCTCACTTTTCCGCAGCTCATCTTCCGCTCTGTAGCGATCACTGATATCTTCGTACGTTATCAGCTGCCGATTCGATTCGAGATGCACCGCCCTGAAATGAATGATTTTATCCTGGCCATTCTTGCAGTGTACCGTATAAATTCTCGGTTTGATTTCCGAGGAACCGGTTCTCTCGTCTTTATCTTTTTTCCAGGTTGAAATCACCGTCTCACGGTACGTCGGTTCCGGATAGGCCTTTTCAAACCAACTGTTTTTGTCCGGGATGTCATCGATTGTGTACCCGAAGATCTGGGTGAAATTGGGGTTCAAGTATTCGAAACGCATGCTCCCATCCATGATAGAGATTCCGAACGGGGCATCTTCCCCAAGAGTCCGAAACCTGGACTCACTCTCCATCAGGTTTTTTTCCGCGATCCGTCGCTTGTTCTCGAAATGGATCGCTTTCTTTACCACGTAAAAGGAGAGGGCGAAGAGGAGGAGGAAAAGCCCTCCGGACAGAAGAAGAAGCCGTCTTGTGATGGCGCCTATTTCCTTGTAGACATTCTCCACGAAAACCCCTGTTCCGACGATCCACCCCCACGGTTCAAAGCCTTTTACATAGGAAATCGTTGGAATAATCTTGTCCGGAGAGTCTTTCCACTGCCATAGATACTCAACATATCCGGATTTCTTAGAAAGTCTGTAACCGTTTGCCGTCTACAGTTCCTGAACCGTGAACAAAAAACTGCAAACGCGGAACGGTTGCAAAATCTACTTTTTGAGATCAGTCCCCGTCTTTTTCTCGGTTACGGCGCCAATCGTGATACAGAATATATTGTCTTTTTTAAAATAACTCTGGTCTGCCACGTAATTTCTGGAGGGATTCAGGTCCAGCACGATTCGAAGTTGTCTTTTGGCGGAGTGCAGGTGGGTTCGTATTTTTTTGACAAAAATTCCGTCAACATCCATAACCGGTTTGCCTTGCCAGGAAGACACATTGTTCAGATCGATGACAATCCTTGGTTTTTCTCCCTCGATGGCAAAGATTTTTGGCAAATAGAATTGATTCAAATAAATCAACACCTTTTCCGGACCGAATTTGTCCGCTTTGAAATTTATTCCTTCAACGACTACCTCCCCGGAATCGGCAGGTTTGTCATCTGAAATTTCCCCTAATACCGAGTATGGAAAAAGAAACAGAAAAAGAACGAATGCCCAAGCGGCGACAAGATTTGTTTCCATGGCGGACGCCATACGACGACTGAGGAAAGTCATGTTCAGTTTGAACCCTTTTTCAATGCCCGGTTTACAAGCTGAGCAATGTCCATCACTTCTATGGGGACTTTGTTCCTTCTCACGTAAGTGAGCATGGTGCGTACGCATTGCTGGCATGAAGTGACAACGGCCTGCGCTCCGGTGCCGATGATCTCTTCGATTTTGGCCTTGGCAATCTCCGCGGAAAGGCCCGCATCAATCATTTCAAGGTTTCCCCCTCCACCACAGCATCGACAGTCTTCGCGTGTCCGGGGGAGCTCCACCAGTTTGACGCCGGGTATGGATCGGATGATTTCCCTTGGTTCATCAAATACCCGGGCGCCCCGCCCCAGATCGCACGGGTCATGATAGGTTACGGTGAGCGGCAGGGTTTCCAATGGAATGCGGTTGGCGTTTATCAGTTCACTGAGGAATTGCGTGGTATGGGCGATTTCAAATTCATGGGGATAGTGTTCCCGCCACATCTGGTAGCAGGAAGGGCAGGCAAAGACCACTTTTTTAGCGCCTTTTTCCCTCACGGCCGCAAGATTATGTTCCTTAAAAGGCTCGAACATGTCCATGATTCCGGCCCCTATCATGGGAAATCCACAACACCACTCTTCTTCACCTAATAGGGTGAAATCCACTCCTGACGCATCGAGGACCTCCGCTAACGCAATCGGGATCTTTTGCGCCACCGGAAAATAAGCGGCGGTGCATCCGGTAAAATAGACCAGTTCGGCATGGTCTCTAATATATCCATTCTCAGGCGGATCGGACATATCATCCACCCAGTCCGCCCTTTCTTCATTATCCTCGTCGAAAACATTTCTGCTTTTCTGAAGGTTGTTCCTGATCATGTTGATTTTGGCGGGATAGCAGTCGGAATGAACCAGGTCCTGCCGCAGGGAGACCCAAAGATCTTTCAAGTGAATACCCACGGGGCATGCCTCCTGGCAGTTCCCACACAGGGTGCAGCAAAATACGCTATCACTGAAATCCCTCAGGTCCTTTTCGGACGGTTTTGTTTTCTTGCCGAGCAGCCTTCGGAACAGTCCCGTTCTGCTGTTCAGGACTTTTTTCAACCCTTTCATGCGGGTTATGGCGGAAAGCTCTCCCTTCCCCGATGCAGACACGGCAGGACAAACGTCCGCGCAGATCCGGCAGTTGGTGCACGCTCCCATTTCAAGGAGTTGTCGAACGCTGTAGTCGTTATTATTCTTCGGCATATTTTATAATATCTGCTGCAAGCCATTTTTCAATGGCCTCTTTCCCTTGAATCAGGTTTGCCATTTCCCCTTTATCGTCGGGCTTGATTTTATAAATCCATCCCTTTCCGTAACAGTCATCGTTTACGAGCCCGGGGTTGGTCTCCAATTCTTCATTGACCATGGCAATTTCGCCGTTTACAGGCGCGTATACCTTTCCAAGCCATTTGCCGGATTCGATTTTTGCAAATTTCTTTCCCAGCTTCAGCTTTTTCCCATCTTCAGGAAGCTGTATATACACAATCTCTCCGGCCATGGTCTGGGCGAAATCATCCATCCCCATGACAAGAAGGTCTCCTTCCTCCTTTACCCAGAAATGATTCTCCTCATAGAACAAGTCTTCCGGCATGTTGTATCCCTGAATTTCCATTCCTTTCTCCTCCCTTTTTTAGAACGTATTGCATCCTTGAAATATAAGATCTATTGTTCCATTACTCCAGTACTCCATCACTCCGGTACTCTCTCCCCCCATCATTCCGCATCTTCCATCAATTCCTGAATAAACCGGCTGGTAGTGTAAATCTTGAATTTCTGTTTTCGCAGCCTGGCATTGGCCAGATTATGGACGCACGAGTTGCATTCCGTCAATACGATTTCGGCGCCCACCTCTTCCACCTGGTCCAGCCTGCGCCGTGCCATGGCGATGGAATTTTTCGGATAGGCGCCCCTTACGCCGCCGCCCGCCCCGCAGCAGAGCGCGTTTTCTCTGTTGGCAGGCAATTCCACGAAATCGGAGGCTATTTTCCGGATCGTGTTCCTGGGTTCCTCGTAAATACCGCAATGCCTGCCCAGGTCGCATGGGTCGTGGTAGGTAACGCGCTTATCCGTGGTGACTCCGAAATCGAAACCCTGCAGGAACTGGGCGATGTGGATTATCTTGACGTCCTTTTTCAATAATGGTTCATACTGCGCTTTGTTTTTGAATGTCCGGTAACAGTAGGGACATCCGGTAATGACCGTTTTGGCTCCCGTATGAAGAATCCGGTCGATGTTTTGCGTGACCAGGGCGTTATTGATCGGGTATCCCACATCTTCAAGGACTCCGCTGCAGCAGACCTCATCAATGAGGGTATAATCCACCTTCAGACGATCAAGCAGGTCCAGGGTGGCCATGGTGGATTCCTCCTCCCTGTAGGAGCCGACGCAGCCTATGAAGTAGACGTATTGGGCCTGCTTATTCCTTTCCCTCTCCAAATCTTCCGGTTCTTCTTCCCCGTAAATATTGGTATGATTTTTCAGGACCTCATTCATCCCTTTGAATGCGGGGTGACAGGATCCGATGCCCACCATATCTTTTCTTACCTGTTTGATGATTTCCATCACCGGTACTCCTGACGGGCAGTTCTGGTAACAGCTGGCACAGGTAGTGCACTGGAACAGGGTCTCGATGAGCTCATCATTCAAGTCGATCTTCCCGTCCATGACTTCTTTGAGGAGCAGCATTTTTCCCCGGGCGTTCAGGGCCGGCCGCAGTGTTGCCCCATAAACCGGGCAGACAGCCTGGCAGAAACCGCACCGGGAGCACTGGAGGATCTGTTCCCGGTATTTTTTTTCAAAGTCGTATTTTTTTTCCATGTTGCATTATCCCTCCAGGGCCATCTTTCCGGGGTTGAGGATGTTATTGGGATCAACCATTTTTTTCAGGTTCCTCATCATTTCCATGGCAACCGGATCATGTTCCAGGGTCATGAAAGGCGCCTTGGACAGGCCTATGCCGTGTTCGCCGGTAAGTGTTCCATCCAGCGCAATGGCCAGCTTGAAAAGATCGGCAGCCGCCTTTTCCTTTCTTTCCACCTGTTCCGGGTCATAACCGTCATAGAGGATTTGAGGATGAAGATTGCCGTCCCCCGCATGTCCGAATGTGGCGATCTGGATGTGGTGCTTTTTCGAGATCTCCTGTATCCCTTTGAGGAGTGCCGTAATATTTGCCATGGGGACGGTGACGTCTTCCAGAACAAAATGGGTCTTTATCCTTGCCAGCACCCCGTAGGCAGACTTTCTCGCGGCCCAAAGCTCCCCCACTTCTTTTTCCGTTTTGGCCTGTTTAACCTCTTTCGGATGGTTCCTTTCAAATACCTCCAGGACCTTCTTAATCTGGTAATCGGTCTCTTCCGGGGTATACCCGTCGGCTTCCGCAAGAATCATCGCGTCGACTTCGGGAAGATTCAGGTCCGTGTTCTGGTTAATGGCCATGATGGTTTCTTTCCCTAATATCTCAAGGGCGCTGGGGATAATGCCGCTGTGCATGATTTCATTGATGGCGCGGCCGGCATCCTCCAGGTCGTCGAAGGTCGCCAAAGCGGTGCTCGCGGCAGTCGGTTTCGGATTGATCTTCAAAATGATTTCCGTAACGATTCCTAATGTGCCCTCGGATCCCACGAAGAGTCTGGTCAGATCGTACCCTGAAACGCTTTTCATGGCCCGGGAACCGGTTTTCATGATTCGTCCGTCAGGAAGGACTACCTGAAGGCCCAGGACATAGTCCCTGGTCGTTCCGTATTTTGCCCCTTTCAGCCCGCCCGCATTGGTGGCCACATTTCCGCCCAGTGTGCTGACCTTGCCGCTGGCAGGATCGGGAGGAAAGAAGAATCCATAAGGAATCAAGGCCTTTTCAAGATCGGCATAGACTACGCCTGGTTGAACGATGGCAAGTCGATCTTCTATGCTGATTCTGATAATGCGATTCATTCTGCTCAGGTCAAGGATAATCCCGCCCCGGATCGGTACGGCCATGCCTGAGAGTCCCGTCCCCGCCCCTCTCGGCACCACGGGTACGCTTTCCCGGTTGGCCAGTTGCAGGATTTTCGATACCTGTTCCGCGGTTTCCACCCAGACGGCGCAATAGGGCCTGTGGCTATGCTCCGAGGCGTCGTAGGAAAAGGATACCATATCGATGAGACTGTCCGTATAGTTTTGCTGCCCGACAATTTCACAAAGGGCCTGTTTTATCGATTCATTCATTGTGCATTCCTCATTTCCTTCCTTCTCCGTGGGGCGTGACTCCGTTCATTGCCAGGACAACGGGCCCGATGATGATGTGGAAGAGCTTGCTGAACGGAAGGTAGGCGATAAAAGCTCCTGTGAGAATCGCGTGAATATACCATACAAACCCATATACTTCCACAAGACCGTCGGGAGCTGAAAACAGCCTGCCGACGGCAAAGCCAAGGAAAGCATACCCCGACCCGGGAGGACTGCCTGCCATGGCGATACGCATGCCTTCCAAAATAAACCCCACCACCACAATGCCGCCGATAAGGCCCAGGGCAAAACGGTCTTGCTCCGGCAACCCCGAGGCCCTGCTTCCGCGCTCTTTCAACCCGCGGATGAAGGCAAGTATCACACCCGTAAGCATCATGATTCCCGTGAGGTCAAACAGGAACCCGGTGATGGGGGTATCCCTGTTGATCATGGCCCAGGGCAGATTCCATTCCGGGAACCACAAGGAGGTTAGCAAGGCGATAATCCCCCAGAAAAATCGGAACAGGAACGGGAAGAAAATAAGACCGTGAATAAACCATCGAACGCGGGACCTTCGAAAGAGCCTTCTTTGACAAAGGACATCCGTGAAAACGACTTTTAAGACGAGAATGATTTTTCCGGAAAAAATTGTCCGCAGGGTCCGGGATATAATGACCGCCAGTTTCCTGAAAGGATTGAGACCGGGAGATCCGGGAATGTTCCCGGTAAGGACCCATAGGATGAAAAAAAGGATTCCGGCCAAGAAGATCAACAACGCTACGATGGTGGTTGCATCCCCTGCCGAAAAGGTCGCCACATGACACGGCATGCACAGTATCCCTTTGGCCGGCAGGATCATTGCCGGCGCGCCGACGCGATTGCCGGCGAAATGGCATCGGCGGCAGGATGCCTCTTTGTTTGTAAGGACCATCTGATGAATGGCGGAGGGAACGCCCTTTGTTGGAACAATTCGCCATAGAACGCGTCCCGATTCGCCGTTCCTTACCGGGATGATTCCCCTGAGGTGACAGGCTTCGCACGATACATCGCCATGGGCATCACCGGTGACCTTTTCGTGATGGGGGAGATGACAGTTCCTGCAGGAAAAGAGCTTCTGGTCTTTGTGGATGAAACGCGTTGCACCCTTGTGACAGACCGTGCAGGCCTCCGCGGCATGGGGAGAACTTCCGTAACCGGCTTCATTAATCAGAGGGCTCATCGAAGCGGTGATTTCCTGCGCCTTTGCTCCTGAATCTCCGTGGCAGTGGAAACACAGCGCCGAGATGTTTTCTCCCCCTTCGACCGACTCTTTGTCCAGTATCCGGTGACAGGTCAGACATTGTTGATCTTCCGGAGAAAAAGGAGGGATCGTTTTTCTGTTCTCATGACAGCTTCCGCATGTGGTCTTTTCGGGGAGTTTCGTGGCATCCTGATCATGGTTCCGGCCGGAGGATGCGGCTCGCTGGTAGTGCGGGTCGTGGCAGTTCAGACAGGACGCGTATTTTTCAAGATCTTTTACCTTGGTGTTTCCGTGAAGTCCCTTTTTGAGATTGTCGGATACTTCTTCGTGGCACGAAAAACATCTTTCCGGATTAAAAAAATCCGACATTTTTTTGTTAACATCCAGGGGATCCGGATGAAGCGCAGCCTCGGCAACATTTTCATGGCACTCGACACAGGAGGTCTGCCCGTGCACCGACATATGAAATTTCACCGGATCCAGTAACCAGGAGGCGTGGGCCGAGGCGGTCAGGAAAATAAGGAGTGCGGCGGCAGAGAGATACAACAGCAGCTTTTTCATCGTTGTCTTACACCATTCCCACCAGGTATGGGCCATCGGGGCTTACGGCAACATCTTTTGCATCCTTTGTCAGGATGTCTACCGTTTCCTGAAGATTTACCACTTTAATGAGGCCCATGTTGTTCAGATCTCTTTCGGAAAGTCCGGGAGAATAGACGAAAACCCGGCCTGCATGATCCGCCGCCTGATAAATGTTCTGAGCGCACCACTGGTCAATGGTGAAGTCACAGGGCCGGGAGTAATGATCACAGAAATCCTTATAATCGGTTGTAGAGCCCAGAATGTCGCAAAACTCAGGGTTGCCGAGACCTTCACGGCATTCGCATGCAACGACAATGTCTCCCCCTTTTTTCAGGATGTCCATGGCGCAGATGAGTGCCTTGCTGATCTGGTAAAAGGTGGCATCTAAAGGAAAACCACCGCCCGAGGTAATCACCAGATCCATCCTGCGATCCAGCTTTATCACGGAATGCTTGCGAACAAGCTCACATCCGGCGAGATGTGCTTCATTGAAGTGGCCGGCAAATACGCCGGCAATTTCCCGGTTTTTATTGATGACCACATTGAGGATGAAATCGGCGCCGGTCCGTTCCGTTACCCGGATGCCGTATTCGTGAAACGGATTGCCGTCCAGGATGCAGTTTGTGACCTTGGGATGATCGATCATCTTGAAGGAGTGCATGAATTTCATGGTTTCAAAACTGGAAATTCCCGGGAGTATGGCTTTGCGGCCTCCAGAGTAGCCGGCATAGAAATGCGGTTCAATCAGGCCTGTCAGAATTTTGAGATCGGCGTCCAAGTAATGCTTGTTTATCTCGATGGGCGCGCCGTCAATTTCATCAATCCTTCTGTATTCTTCAACTTTTCTGCAGTAGTGGTTGACGATGGGGTAACCGTCCATGATTTTCCGACCCACGAGGCGTTCCAGCTCCTCTCCCAAATTGGGTCTGTGCATGCCGGTGGCAATAAGGATGGTAATATTTTCGGATCTTATCCCGCTCTGTTCGAGGGTGGCGAGCAGCGGCGGAAGGATGATCTTGTTGGGGACCGGCCGCGTAAAGTCGGAGATAACGATGCATGCATTTTTTCTGCCCCTGGCAATCTCGGAAAGGGGTGCGGAGTGCAACGGTTCTTTCAAGGCCTCATAAACGGCGGCCTCCTGTTCGGGGAGCGAAGGCAACGGTTTCGGGTTGAGGATGACGGCGGATTCGGGGACCTCTATCCTGACCGTACTTTCACCACAGAGCATTTCGGCTGGTTTATGAGCCATTTCACCGACTCCTTTCCTTAAGATGCTGAGAAAATAGCTTAAAAGTGAAGATTGGGCAAGTGAAAAGTGCGGGGTTCGGAAATTCCGATTATGGCTGTTTCATGATGATTGACAGTGCAGCCGGTTTTTTGTTATGGAACAAATTCAGTCTGGTGAGTGTGGGTGAGTAAAGGAAGCGGTATCCGCCAAGAGAACTTTAACCCCAATCAGGAAAAAGAGGGGAGGCCCCATGGAAAAAGCAAAAGTTTGGTTTATGGATGCAAGGGCAAGGCGATTTCTGGAGTCCACCGCGATCAAAGGCAGGCAGATCCTCGAACATTCCGGGTGGCTTGATGGTCTGCAACCAGGCGATATCGTCGCGGTAAAGACGCACATGGGGGAAGCCTACAACGTGGGATACCTTCGTCCGGTGATTATCCGGACGTTTGTGGAAGCACTTAAAGACAGAGGCTGCAAACCCTTTGTTACGGATACAACGACCATGCCATACCATCCCTGGATCAGCCGAACACTTGCCATAGACCATCTGGAGACCGCCAACAAAAACGGTTTTAACCATGGCACCATGGATTGCCCCGTCGTTATTGCAGACGGCTGGCTCGGTACGGACGACGTTATCGTTGACCTTCAAGGCCGCGGGAACTACCTGTATAAGCAGTTCGTCTCGAGAGCCATTGCCGATGCGGACGCGGTCCTCTCCATCGCCCATTTCAAGGGCCATCCGGCAGGGGGATACGGGGGCGCCATGAAGAACATAGGGGTCGGAGGCGCCAGCAAGCGCGGAAAAATGAACCTTCACGGGGCTCTGGCGGGCGATAAACCATTGATCGATTTTGAAAAGTGTCCGGGCATAAACTGTGACTGGTGGGAGACCTGTATGGACTGCTGTCCCGAGGGCGCCATTAAGCTGACGGAAAACGGGTTGGAGGTGGACCAGGAATTGTGTGTTTACTGTTTTGCCTGTGCCAATTTGTGCGTCAACATGGCCGGCGTCTGTGGGATTCAGCGATTCGATCACCTCCCGGCCCTCGGTCGGCGGATTGCCGATTCGGCCCTGGCCGCCATGATGACCAAAGAGCCCGGCAAATGTTTTTTCATCAACTACGCCGTTGATATCTCTCCGAGCTGCGACTGTTACGGGTGGACGGATACGCCGATAGTCAACAGTCTGGGTATTTTTGCTTCTCTGGATCCCGTCGCGGTGGATAAGGCGTGTATCGATGGGTTGAATGCGGCTGCCGGCTTGATCAATTCGGAAGCCGAGGACTTCGGCGCCATGGTGCCTGGGGACAAGAAGCTGAATATTATCAAGGGGAAGGACGTGGAGGCTCAGATCTATG